>NZ_JBWKQR010000006.1:260046-265100 GCF_059418905.1 Collimonas sp. GW821-FHT07E08
GCGTGGTTGGTGCTGTTTTTTCTTTTGTTGTTTTGGAGCGTCCTGGTTTTCGCCGTCAAGATTGTGTGTGCGGCGCGCGCCGCCAACAAGCCGAGCACCAGCGAAACGCCGTTTGAAGCGCTGCCTGCCAGCGCCTTGCCCTCAGCCTGAAAGGTCGGCCATGCTGGAAGAACTGTCGAAAGCCGGACGCTATCTCGGGCAGACCATGCGGCTGATGGTGGGTTTGCCTGAGTACGGCACCTACGTGACGCATATGGAAAACACGCATCCCGGCGAGCCGATGATGAGTTATGAAGAGTTTTTCAAGGAGCGCCAGGAAGCGCGTTATGGCGGCAATGGCCGGGTCGGGCGCTGCTGCTAGCCGCGGCTTGATTGATCAAGCGTCCTATGGGGGATGTTTTTTTGCCGACCGGGCAACCGGCCGGCTTTTTTTTGCCTGTCAGTTATTCAGTTGTCCGCCATATGCCTCGCCGGCAGGCTGGGCATTGCGGTACAAGGCGACGATGCGCAGCAGGCGGCCGATGAACATGCCGTTGAACACGCCGTAGAGTGCGCATATCGCTGCTGCGAACACGGCGTTGCGAGCCAGCGGCGGCTGTATCGCCAGCAATACGGCAACCGCATATTTGGTCGCAAAAATCGCCATCATCAATGCCAGCGGCAGCCAGCTGCCGCGCTGGAACAGCACGCCGCGTTCGGGATAGGCCACGATCCGGTCTTTGCGGAACAGTCGCCAGTTGAGCGCCGCTGCAATACCTGCGCTGGCCAGCCAGCATCCGACGGCCAGCGGCGTGACGCCAAAGGTGACGGCAATTCCCTGCCAGGACAGCGCCAGCATCACCAGCGGGATGATGGAGATTTTTTTCAGCGTGACTTCGCGGTCGGTGCTGGCCACGACGCCGCGATAAACCATGAACGCCAGCAGCGCCCAGACCCAGGTTGGCGTGTGTGAAATGATTTGTGCAAACATGTTGTGCTCCCGTTGAGTGATCTGCGGCGATTATCTGGCCGCCGCAGAGGCGGGAGAAGCGGAATGCGACGAAATGCCGGAATACGTCGTGAATCGACATCCAGCGAGACCGGCACGGGATCGTCCGCCCAAGCTGTCAGCGTATTTCCGCGGAATACTGGAAGCGTTCAGCCGGCACAAAAGAGGTGCGCCATTCGACCGGCTCGCCGGCGTGGTCCAGCATCAGGCGCTCGACGCAGATCGCCACGGTCCTGGTTTGCAGCTTGAATACGGCGGCATTGGCCCGGTTCAAGGGTTTTGCCGTCAGGTCGTCGATGGCGCGCGAGACCAGCACGTCGCATTCGGTTTCATAAATTGGGTACAGGGACGGCGGCGAATTGCTTTTCAGGTATTTTTGCAGCTTCCTGAAGCGCGCCAGCGGCAGCCAGATATGTTCCGACAGCACGATTTCATCGTCGAAAGAACGGGTGCGATGCAGGTACAGCGCTTTGTCGCGCGGCTTGAGCTTGAGTTTGCCTGCCACTTCGGCGGGAGGGATGGCGGTTGTCATCGAGCGGATGCGGGCGGTCGGCAGCCGGTTCCGGGCCTTGCCGTTCATTCGCACGAAACGCAGCATCGAGGAGCGTTCGGCGGCGCGTGCGACAAATGTTCCGCGTCCGCGGACGCGGTCGACGACGCCGTCGGTGACCAGCGCGTCCAGCACCTTGCGCATGGTGCCGACTGCGATTCCATATTCAGCGGCTAGCTTGTCCTCGGACGGCAGCGCTTCATCAGCGGCCCAGCTACGCAAAGCGATCCTTTGCAGCAGATCGTCACGGACTTGCAGATAGCGCGGCAAGCGCGGATCCGAGCCGTTTTCTGGCGGGAGAGGCGGTTTTTTTTGCGAGAGAGGCGTGTTTTTTTTCGAGAGAGACGCGTTTTTTTTGGCGAGAGGCGCGTTTTTTGCACTTTTTTTGATCAGCATTAACAACATTTCAAACTTGGAACGGGCCCGCAATTTACCAAGTTCCAGTTGTTTTTACAATACATATGTGAATCTCTACTCCTATACAGAACCAGAGATTCACATATCGGTTCAGCCTTGGCTGAGCGCGACGCCGGCGGGGCGCGGCTTGCGCTCGGCCAGCCACAGCAGCACGATCGCCGCTATCGAATAAATCCAGTAGTCGGCCGGCACCGCGCCCAGCCAGTGCTTGTGCCACGGCACGTCGACCGGATTGAAGCGCGCCAGGCCATAAGCCGGGTTGAGCACGAACCAGAGCCAGTCTTCGCTGATCCAGAACACCATGATGGAAGCGATGATGCGGCATTCGCTGCGCCAGTCCCAGCTGCCGTTGAACCAGACCGGGTAATGGAACATCAAGGCGATGAAGGGAAAGATCCAGGCGTGGTAGCCGGTCATGGCGCGCCCGCCCCAGAAGATGTCGAGCAGCCAGTGATGCTCGATGCGCCAGGTCGGCAGGTTGGCGGCCCAGCCGGCGGCGCCCTCGATCTGGATTTCGACATTGGCGAAAAAGAAGGCAGTCAGCACGGCCCAGAACAACATGCCGGACAGGCGGCGGTACGGTGAAGCTGCTGGTGTAGTTGCGGTCATGTGGTCGGTAACGGAAATGGAGAATCGAGTTTGCTCAGCACAGTTTGCAGCACGGCGCGGCCTGCGTGCGGGCGTCCCAGCACCAGGCTGCGCTGCCGCAGGCGCTGCAGCTGTTCCGGCTGTTGCAGCAGCTGCTGGACCCGGAACGCCAGGGCAGTCAGGTCGATCGCCTTGAGCGCCGCGCCTTGTTCCAGCAGGTAGTCAGCATTGCGTTCTTCCTGGCCCGGGATCGGTGAATGGATGATCATCGGTACGCCCATCGCCAGGCATTCGGAAGTGGTCAGGCCGCCCGGCTTGGTGATCGCCAGGTCGGCGCAAGCCATCAGCTGCTCCACGTGGTTGGTGAAGCCGAAAGGAAACAGGCGGCCAGGATGGGCCGCAGCCAGCTGCTGCAGGTTGCCCAGCAGCACGGCGTTCTTGCCGGCCAGCGCCACCAGCTGGAAATCGTCGGGCAATGCCAGCAGCCGTTGTACGGTCTTGTCCAGCTCGCCGATGCCGGCGCCGCCGGACATCATCAGGATGATCTTGCGCTCCGGGTCGAGGCCGAACTGCTGTGCGCAGCGGCGGCGCTCCGGGGCCTGGCCGAAGCCCGGCATGATCGGGATCCCGGTCACGTGCACCGCATCGGCCGCCAGTCCGCGCGTCCGCATGCGGTAGGCGATTTCTTCGGTGGCGGCAAAATATCCCTGCATCAGCGGCTGCAGCCACATGCTGTGCAAATCGAAATCGGTGACCTGCACCCAGACCGGGCAAACCACGCGCTGCTTGCCGATTTCCCGCGCCAGCAATTCGGCCGGCAGGAAGTGGGTGCAGATGATGGCGTCTGGCGCCGCGGCACGGATCGCCGTGCGCAAGGGGCGGGTGCTGATGCGTTCAATCGCGCGCCGCAGTTTCTGGGTCGGCGAGCTGCTCAGGGCCTTGTCGCTCTTTTGGTAGACATAACCCCACAGCGCGGGATGGCGGTTCACCAGGTGCAGGTAAAAATCGGTGTATACCGCACGGAATCCGGCCGGCACAAAATCCATCGCATCCAGGTGGATTGCTTCGGTACCGGGGAATTCGGCGGCGGCATAGGCCTTGAGCGCTTCGGCGGCGCGCATGTGGCCGGCGCCGGCGGAGACGCTTAACAGCAATAGCTTGCGAGGGCGGGGCGCGCTCGGCGCATGGACTGGCTTATGAATGATAGGCTCCGGCCAGGTTTGCCGCCGGCGATGCAAAAATGACTACTTTCAAGCATACTCCTTGCATTCTGCGTTCGGATTCTTACTGCTCGGTTACAGCTTCATGACAGCGATGATAGGGATAAATCGGCGCTGAGTAAAATGACATTTATGACACATCATCCCTGTTTCTGAAAGACTGAAAAAATGCCCACCACTCGCAAACCGCTCGACGGTTTGGCCATGAGCCTGATGTTGATCCTGTGCCTGTGCTGGGGGCTGCAGCAAGTTGCCATCAAGGTGGCGGCGCCGAGCATCTCGCCGATCTTGCAAAACGGCTTGCGTTCGGCAGTGGCGGCAGTGCTGGTGAGCGGCCTGATGTGGTGGCGCGGCAGCAAATTCTCGCTGACCGACGGCACCTTCTGGCCGGGCCTGGCCACCGGCCTGCTGTTCGCCGGCGAATTCCTGTGCGTCTCCATCGGCTTGAACTACACCACCGCCTCGCACATGTCGGTATTCGTTTACACCGCGCCGATTTTTACCGTGCTGGGTTTGCACTGGCTGGTGCCGGGCGAGCGCTTCGGCCTGACCCAATGGCTGGGCGTGGTCGCCGCATTTGCCGGGATCGCGGTGGCGTTCGCCGGCGGCTTTGACGCCGGCGCCGGTTTCAGCCGCACCCTGGTCGGCGATGCGCTGGGCGTGCTGGCCGCCGTATTTTGGGCCGCCACCACCATCATGATCAAGCGCAGCGTGCTGACCAACGCCGCTCCCAGCATGACCTTGTGGTACCAGCTGGCGGTGGCCGCAGTGACGCTGCCGCTGCTGGCGCTGGTCTTGGGGCAGGCGGAAGTAGTCACTCCCTTGACCGGCATCATGTGGACCAGCCTGGTGTTCCAGTCCCTGATCGTCGCTTTCGGCAGTTTCCTGGCCTGGTTCTGGATGCTGCGCCGTTACCTGGCTTCGCGGCTGACGGTGTTTTCCTTCCTGACGCCCCTGTTCGGGGTCAGTTTCGGCGTCTTGCTGCTGGACGATCCGATCGGCTTGCCGTTTGTATTCGGCGCCGCGCTGGTCTTGAGCGGGATCGTGCTGGTCAACTGGCAGCGCGGCTAAAGGATACGCAAGCCATAGGCAAACGTCTGGTTTTTGCAACCAGGCGGCGGATCTGGCCGGATTTGGTTGATTGTTTTACTTATATATTTGGTATTATCTAGATCTCAATTTATTCCCGTAAGACAATATTCCGGGCAACCACAGGGACACGGCATGAGCAACGTACTCCAGAGCCTGCAAAGCCTCATCGGCGGGCGCCAGACCAATCGGATCCTGCGCC
>NZ_JBWKQR010000007.1:0-258553 GCF_059418905.1 Collimonas sp. GW821-FHT07E08
TTTTGCGCTTGCTTGTACGTCATCTCGCCTTTTTCTACTTGCTCGACAACGCTCAATTTAAAAGCCAGGCTGTAATCTCGTTGGCTACGCCGTATCGATTGCTCCATCTGACACCCCTTCTCTTCATCGAAAAAGTGTCAACCTAATTCAGGACGGGTCAAGCAAAAGAAAAAGGCCCACCGAACGGTGGGCCTTTTAGATATTGGTGCTGGCTGCAGGACTTGAACCCGCCACCCCCTGATTACAAGTCAGGTGCTCTACCAGATGAGCTAAGCCAGCTAAACTGCGAAGTCCGCAATTATACCTATTTAATTCGAGTTAGGGTAGGCCTTCCGCCTTTTTTTGGCGGTTCCGGATCTTTTTCCGGA
Source organism: Collimonas sp. GW821-FHT07E08 (assembly GCF_059418905.1). Lineage (NCBI taxonomy): Bacteria > Pseudomonadati > Pseudomonadota > Betaproteobacteria > Burkholderiales > Oxalobacteraceae > Collimonas > Collimonas sp. GW821-FHT07E08. Next base: position 369 of record NZ_JBWKQR010000007.1, read on the forward strand.
TCCGTCCCTGGCGAATTCTGTTTTGTGTCGCCGGTTGACGACGGCACCGAGCTCAGGATCGGCGTTACCGAGGCTGACGGTTCAGGATTAGCCTCCTGTTCGGAGGCGGCTTCGGTGTCTGTTTCAGCGGCTGGAGCCGATGGTTCGAACGCCATGCCCTGGCCGTTTTCGCGCGCATAGATCGCGATCACGTTATCCACCGGCACCGAGATTTCCCGCGAGACGCCGCCGAAACGGGCGCTGAAATTGACGAACTCGTTGTCCATCTTCAGGCCGCTGGTGGCTTCGAAACTGATGTTCAATACAATCTCGCCATTCTTGACGAACTGCATCGGCACGCGCGTGTGCGCGTCTACCCTGGCCGCCAGATACGGGGTGTAGCCATTGTCGGTGCACCATTCATAAATGGCGCGCAACAAATACGGTTTGGTAGAAGTTTCTGACATGGGAAGCAACGGTACAAAATTAGGCACGGGCCGGCATGCGCCGCCGCAGCGGCGGCGCATGCCGGTAATCTACACGATCTTAACGACGCATGACTTTTTCGGACGGCGTCAGCGCTTCGATGTAGGCCGGGCGCGAGAAGATACGCTCAGCATACTTCATCAGCGGCGCAGCCGTCTTCGACAGTTCGATGCCGTAGTGATCCAGGCGCCACAGCAGCGGCGCGATGGCTACGTCCAGCATCGAGAACTCGTCGCCCAGCATGTATTTGTTCTTCAGGAACAAAGGCGCCAGCGTGGTCAGGCGGTCGCGGATTTCCGAGCGTGCCTTTTCGTGGCTCTTTTCTGCCGCTTTGGATTTCTCGTTCTCCAGCGTGTGCACGTGGATGAACAGTTCTTTCTCAAAGTTGAACAGCATCAGCCGCGCACGGGCGCGCATCAGCGGATCGGCCGGCATCAGCTGCGGATGCGGGAAACGTTCGTCGATGTATTCGTTGATGATATTGGATTCGTACAGGATCAGGTCGCGTTCGACCAGGATCGGCACTTGACCATACGGATTCATGGTCGAGATGTCTTCCGGCTTGTTGAACAAGTCGACATCGCGAATTTCAAAGTCCATGCCCTTCTCGAACAGAACGAGACGGCAGCGTTGTGAAAATGGGCAGGTTGTACCCGAATAGAGAACCATCATTTTTATAGTTCCTTAGAAACAAAAGGGTGAGACCCGATACGGCTCACCCCAAAACGCATACCCGCAAAATCGCGGGCATGAAAACTACTTGACGTCTTTCCAGTATGACGCGTTGAGACGCCATGCCAGAACGAAGAACATGCCGAGGAACAGCAGGACCCAGACGCCAAGGCGCTTGCGGGTGTTCTGAGCAGGCTCGCCCATCCATGCAAGATAGGACACCAGGTCGGCGACTGCAACATCGTATTCGACCTTGTTCATCTTGCCCGGCTTGACTTGCTCGAAACCGACAAACTTGTGTTCGGTCTTGCCCTCTTCGTGCGGATCTTTCACGTCTTCGTATTTGGCAGTACGAATTCCTTCCAGTTCCCACAGAACGTGCGGCATGCCGACGTTAGGGAAGACCATGTTGTTCCAGCCCGTTGGGCGGGTGTCGTCCTTGTAGAAAGTACGCAGATAAGTGTACAGCCAGTCCGGGCCGCTGCCGGCGCCGGACGCCTTGGCGCGGGCGATCACCGACAGGTCCGGAGGCGCTGCGCCGAACCATGCCTTGCTGTCTTTCGGCGACATGGCGATGGTCATCAGGTCGCCGACTTTATCGCCGGTGAACAGCAGGTTGTTCTTGATCTGCTCGTCGCTCAGGCCGATATCGTGCAAGCGGTTGTAGCGCATCGACGATGCCGAGTGGCAGTTCAGGCAGTAGTTGACGAACAGCTTGGCGCCGTTCTGCAGCGCGGACAGGTTGTTGCTCTGTTCCGGCGCGGTATCCAGCGGATAACCGCCCTCTTCGCTGGCAAAAGCCAGGACCGGGAGCAGCACCAGAGTCGCCATCAATTTTTTTATCAATGCGCTTTTTAGCAATGTCATGTTCTTATCCTCTGGCTTAGTGCGGGTGATAGACAACACGGTCCGGCACTGGCTTGAATGTACCTGCGGCGCTCCACCATGGCATCAGCAGGAAGAAGCCGAAGTAGATGAAGGTGCAGACCTTGGACACCAGGCCGCCGATCGCCGAAGGCGGCTGCACGCCGAGGTAGCCGAGCACCACGAAGGTGATCGCGAACAGGATGTAGATGTACTTGTGCCAGCTCGGACGGTAGCGGATCGACTTCACCTTGGAATGATCCAGCCAAGGCAGGCCGGCCAGGATGACGACCGAGACGCCCATCAGCACCACGCCGAAGAACTTGGCGTCGAACACGAACATGGCGCCGATGATGGCCAGGCCGATGACCGAAGCGGCGATCTTGAGCATGCTGCTCAGGCTCGATTTCAGCCACAGCAGGGCGACAAAGGCGGCGACGCCGACTTGCAGGTAGACGATGAAGTCAGAAGTGACTGCGCGCAGGATCGAGTAGTAAGGCGTGAAATACCAGACCGGGGCGATATGCGGCGGCGTCTTCAGCGAATCGGCCGGGACGAAGTTGTTGTACTCGAGGAAGTAGCCGCCCATTTCAGGACCGAAGAACACCACGGTGCTGAACACGATCAGGAACACGGCAACCGCCATCACGTCGTGCACCGAGTAGTAAGGGTGGAACGGCACGCCGTCCAGCGGCACGCCTTTGGCGTCCAGCTTTTCCTTGATCTCGACGCCGTCAGGATTGTTCGAACCCACTTCATGCAGGGCGATGATGTGCGCCACCACCAGGCCGATCAGGACCAGCGGGATCGCGATCACGTGGAACGAGAAGAAGCGGTTCAGGGTAGCGTCGGAGACCACGTAGTCGCCGCGGATCCACAGCGACAGGTCAGGGCCGATGAAAGGAATCGCACCGAACAGGTTGACGATAACCTGCGCGCCCCAGTAAGACATCTGGCCCCATGGCAGCAGGTAGCCCATGAACGCTTCGCCCATCAGGCACAGGAAAATGCCGACGCCGAACAGCCATACCAGCTCGCGCGGTTTGCGGTAGGAGCCGTACAGCAGGCCGCGCACCATGTGCAGGTAGACCACGATGAAGAAAGCCGAGGCGCCGGTCGAGTGCATGTAGCGCACCAGCCAGCCCCATGGCACGTCGCGCATGATGTATTCGACGGAAGCAAACGCCAGGGCGGCATCCGGCTTGTAATGCATGACCAGGAAGATCCCGGTGACGATCTGGATCACCAGCACCAGCAGCGCCAGCGAACCGAAGGCGTACCAGAAATTGAAGTTCTTTGGCGCGTAGTACTCGGACAGATGGGCTTTCCAGGTCGAGGTGACGGGGAAACGCGCATCGACCCAGTTCAGCGCCTTGTCGGCGATGGGAGCATCGGCCGGCAGCTGTTTTTCGTGGAATGCCATGATTAAGCCTCACCTTTCTCGTCTTTACCAATGACGATCTTGGTATCGGACAGGTACATGTAGCGTGGCACGTCGAGGTTGTTTGGCGCCGGCTTGTTCTTGAAAACACGGCCGGCCAGGTCGAAGGTCGAACCGTGGCAGGGGCAAAGGAAGCCGCCTTGCCAGTCGTCCGGCAGCGAAGGCTGGGCGCCAGGGGCGAATTTCGAGGATGGCGAACAGCCGAGGTGCGGGCAGATCCCGACCAGCACCAGGGTTTCTTCGTGGCCGGCGCGGCCGCGGTTGTTCGACTTGTTCTTGCAGTAGTCGGGCAAGTCCATGGTGTAGGGCTTGAGCGACTCGGGGTCGGCGACTTCGGAGGCGGTGTGTTCCAGCCCCTTCATCTGTTCCGGGGTGCGTTTCATGATCCAGACTGGCTTGCCGCGCCATTCGAACACTTGCATCTCGCCGGGTTTAATGCCGGAAATATCCACTTCCACCGGTGCACCCGCGGCTTTTGCGCGTTCGGATGGCTGGAAAGTGGAGACAAAGGCCCCCGCCGTCGCCAAACCGGCCACACCGCCTGCCGCGCATGTAGCCACGAGCAATCCACGTCGACCGGAGTCGACCTGCTTTTCGATACTCATACCAACCCCAATCAGTCAAAATACGAAACTTGCACGGAACTTCTAGCAACCCTAGATTATATCGAAGCTAAGGACTGTTTTAAAGGAAATACATGCAGCCATGTATAAAATCAGCCAAATCCATGGAAACTGCTGCTAAATCTGGCACAATTTCCTTCAGAAGCTCATTCTTGCACTGCAGCAAGCTTGTCCAGGGGTGGAAAATAACAAGAATTGACAAATTTGTCCTTTTAATCCGGCCGCGATCGCAGTATCTTCCCGATGATCAACATTAGTTATGGAGAAACAACACATGGGCATGATGCAAGAATTCAAGACCTTTGCACTCAAAGGCAACGTGATGGACCTGGCGGTCGGCGTGATCATCGGCGGCGCGTTCGGCAAGATCGTCGATTCCCTGGTGCAAGACATCATCATGCCGGTGGTCGGCAAGATCTTCGGCGGCCTTGATTTTGCCAACCACTACTTTCCGCTGAACGGCCAGGGCACTGAGCTGACGCTGGCGGAAGCGAAGAAAGCCGGCGCTGTGCTGGCCTACGGCAACTTCATCACCATTGCGCTGAATTTCGTCATCCTGGCTTTCGTGATTTTCCAGATGGTGCGCATCATCAACAAGCTGCGCGGCGAAGTGCCGCCGGCGCCTGCCGCCGATCCGGAAAACACCGTGCTGCTGCGCGAGATCCGCGACTCGCTGAAAAAGTAACCGCCGCTTGCGCCGATCGCCGAAGCCCGCTGCCTGCAGCGGGCTTTTGTTTTTGGCGGGCCCGGGATAGCCGATTTGCAGGTTGCGGCGCAAGTTACCATGCGTTAATCTGCACAATAACCGGCTTGGCTCCGCAACAACAAAATCCAGGCGCGGCACACAACGGCGGCACTGTGCGCAAAGGAAGCCGAATTGCCCTCCCAGGACTTGCAACCGGAACAATTGAAAGCCTGGCTTGCCGCAGCCGTGCGCAAGGACGCCGCCGCCTTCCGCGCGCTCTACGATGCCACCTCGCCGAAACTGTTCGGCTTCGCGCTGCGTATACTGGTTAAGCGCGAGTGGGCGGAAGAAGTGCTGCAGGAAAGTTTCGTCAGCATCTGGAACAACGCCGACAGCTACCAGGCCAGCCTGGCGGCTCCGATGACCTGGATGACCACCATCGTGCGCAACAAGGCATTCGATTTCCTGCGGCGCACGGACAGCGCGGTCGAAATCGATGCCGATACATTTGACAAGGAAGTCATGGAAAGCGCCGACCCGACGCCGCTGGAGGCGCTGCAGCTGACTGCCGACGCCAAGGCGCTGGCGCATTGCCTGGCGCGCCTGGAAGCCATGCAGCGGCAAGCGATTGCCCTGTCGTTCTATCACGACCTGTCGCACAGCGAAGTAGCGGCGCAGCTGCAGCTGCCGATCGGCACCGTCAAGACCTGGATCCGGCGCGGCCTGGAGCGCCTCAAGGGCTGCCTCGGCAAGCTGGGGAGCGCCTGATGGATATCGAACGCAATCCCGTCCTGGTCGACAAGCTGGCTTCCGAATACGCGCTCGGCGCCTTGCAGGGCGGCGCGCGGCGCCGTTTTGAAACGCTGCTGCGGCGGCACGCCGTGCTGCGCCAGGCTGTCGCCGAATGGCAGGACCGCCTGCATCCCATGGCCGAACTGGCGCCGCCGGCCCAACCACCCGCAGCAGTCTGGTCGGCCATCGAAGCCAAACTCGACCTGCCGCGCAAACCGCAGCGCAAGCGCTCGATCTGGTTCGAGCTGCGCGAAGACCTGAGCTTTTGGCGCGGCCTGGGCCTGGTTTCGACCACTGCCGCCATCATCCTGACCTCGCTGCTGCTGTCCAGGCAAGAGCTGCCGCCGGTACCTGCGGCGCCTGCCGTGTCGTATATCGCCATGCTGAGCAACGCGCAGGCGCAGCCGATCGCCGTGGTGACCGGCGATGCGCCGGGCGGCAGGCTGCTGGTCAAGCTGGTCATCCCGCAGAAGATTGCGCCGGACAAGAGCCTGGAATTGTGGGCCGTGCCGCAGGAAGGGCCGCCGCGCTCGCTCGGCCTGCTGGAAGCCAACGGCAGCATCAGCCTGGCGCTGCCGGCCGACGCCACGCCGCAGACCGTGCCGCTGCTGGCGGTGACGCTGGAGCCGAAAGGCGGATCGCAGGACCCCAAGGGACCGACCGGCCCGATCCTGTTCAAGGGCGCCTGGGTCCGTATATAGCGGCCGTCAGCGCTCGCCGTTGCCGACGGTGATGATGCGCATCAGGAAGCGGTACACAAAAAAAGCCGTGCCATGCCAGAGTCGCGTGCGCCAGGAACGATGGTTGAAGGCATCGGCGGATATCGGCTCGCCATCGGCAATCCCGCTTGCTATCTGCTGCCGCAGCGCACGCGAAAAATCGGCGTCCGTCACCACTACATTGGCTTCCTGGTTCACCAGCAGGCTGAAGCCATCGAAATTGCTGGAGCCGACGGTGGCCCAATCGTCATCGATCACCGCCACTTTTGCATGCAGCGCGGTCTTGCGGTATTCGACGATCTTGACGCCGGCTTTCAGCAGTTTCGGGTAATAGGAATGGCTGACGGCATCCTGCAGCCGGAACTGCCCTACCCCCAGCAGCAAGGTGACGTCGACTCCTCGCATCGCAGCCTGTTCCAGGCCGCGCCGCAATTTGCGGCTGGGTGCGAAATACGGGCTGGTCAGCAATGCGCTGTGGCGCGCATGGCCGAGCGCCTGCAGGTAGGCGCGCTGGATGGTGCGGCGATTGCGCAGGTTATCGCGCAGCACCAGGCCGGCCGAGGCCGGACCATGGGAGATGCCGCGGCCCTTGAAACGGGTGCGCTTGAATTGCCGGAGACGCGCCAGCAGTTTCATCTCGCCCAGGCGCAGCCATTGCGCCTCCAGTTCGATATGAATCACGTTCACCAGCGCGCCGCTGATGCCGACCGCAAAATCCCAGCGCGGCGCCGGCAGCGGCAGGCGCAGGTCGTCGTCGGACACCATGTCGTCGATGATGTTGAGGCCGCCGACAAAACCGACCTGGCGGTCGACCACGCAGATCTTGCGGTGCATGCGCGCCACGCCGCGCCGGAACCAGGGGTTGAAGCTGCGGTACATGACGCCGCTGGCCGCGAACTCCTGCTGCAGAGACGCCGAGCGCTGGCGGCCGGTGCCCAGCCAGTCGGCAATTACCCTGACCGCGACGCCGCGATGGGCGGCGCGGGTCAGCGCTTGCTGCACCAGCTGCGCGGTGTCGTCGTCGGCGAAGATATAGGTTTCCAGGTAGATTTCGGCGCGGGCAGCGTCGATGGCGGCAACCAGCGCCGGAAAAAAGGCCGCGCCGTTGTGCAACAGCGTGATGTGGTTATCTGCGCAGAGGGTTACCGCGCGCATGCGATGGAAAAGAGGAGAGACGACATCCGGCCGGTCTTTCTGAAGTCATGGTTGATGCTGCCATTATCGCAATTTGAGCGTCGCCACGATAGGCGCATGATCGGACAGTTTTGCCCATTCCGCGCCATGCAGGACTTCCGCCGATTCTACCGTAAAGCCGCGCAGGTAAATCCGGTCCAGCCGCAGCCAGGGAAAAGCCGCCGGAAAAGTGCGCGCCGGCTTCAGTTTCGGCTTGCGCCCTATCAGCTGCTGCAGGTAAGAACCGACGCCCTGCATGACGCTCGCGGTGGCGATCCGCTCGTCGAATATTTCGGCGACATCGAGCCGCGCCCGCAGCAATTCGCTGAGGCGATTGCCCCAGTCGTTGAAATCGCCGGCGATGATCAGCGGCGCGCCCGGCGGCGACGAGCTGCGCACCGCCTCGATCAGGGCCGCTGTCTGGCGCCGGCGGCCGCCGCCGAACAAGCCCAGGTGCACCACATAACAATGGATATCGGTGAATTCGGTCTTGAGGACGCAGTGCAGGATGCCGCGCGCCTCGTACGCATGGTCTGACACATCCTGGTTGCTTTGCGAACCGATTTCAAAACGGCTCAGCAAGGCGTTGCCGTGGTGGCCGTGGTCGTACACAGCATTCATGCCGTAGGCGGCGTGGTGCGAATCGCCGGCCAGGAAATCATGCTGGGCCTGTTCCGGCCAGTGCGCCGCGTGGCGCGCCGCCATCAGGTCATGCCTGCCCTGCACTTCCTGCAGGAAAAAAATGTCGGCTTCCATCTGGCTCAGCGCCTGTTTCAGCGCATGCACGCGCGGCCGGCTGCCCAGCGATGACACCCCTTTGTGGATGTTGTAGGTTGCAATGCGCAGTTTCATGACTCTTCAGCTATTCAACAAGATGGCGCGGCAACTGCAAGATGGCTTCGGCATTCGACGGCGAAAAACATGCGTCCGCAGCTTCCCGGTACGGCAGCCACTTGTACTGCAAATGCTCGCGCGGCGCGAGCGTCACCGGGACATCGTTCGGCACCAGCAGGCCGAACACGTGCTCGGTATTTTTTGTGACTCCAGGCGCATAACGATGGCGCCAGACCGGATAAATCTCATACACGTTGGCGACACCCCAGTCGCGCAGGTTGGACAGCGGCACGGCGCCCGCCTCGGCAGCCACCACGATGCCGGTTTCTTCCTGCACTTCACGCATCGCCGTCACTTCCAGGGCTTCGTCCGGGAAGTCCTTGGAACCGGTGACCGATTGCCAATAGTCCAGCTTGTCGGCCCGCTCCATCAACAACACCTGGAGATCTTCTGTATAGATAACAACCAGCACCGATTCGGGAATTTTATACATGCAGGATAAGTCGGCAAAAAAATGAAAAAGCGCCTTCGCGTCATAAAGCACCACTATAAACCTGTTTGGCCCCGGCATAAAAAAAGCGCGGTAAACCGCGCTTTTCCTTTTGCTGCTTTTTGCCTGGAAATCAGACTACCTTGGCTTCCGGCAGGCGCAGGCGGATATGCAGTTCTTTCAACTGCTTTTCGTCGACCGCCGACGGCGCTTGCGTCAGCAGGCATTGCGCGCGCTGGGTTTTCGGGAAAGCGATGACGTCGCGGATCGATTCGGCGCCGCACATCATGGTGACGATACGGTCCAGGCCGAACGCCAGGCCGCCGTGCGGAGGCGCGCCGTACTGCAGGGCGTCGAGCAGGAAGCCGAACTTGAGCTGCGCTTCTTCGGCGTCGATCTTCAAGGCGCGGAACACCTTGCTCTGCACTTCGGCGCGATGGATACGGATCGAACCGCCGCCCAGCTCCCAGCCGTTCAAGACCATGTCGTAGGCCTTGGCGATAGCCTTGCCCGGATCGGTCTCGATGAAGTCTTCGTGGCCGTCTTTCGGCGAAGTAAACGGATGGTGCAAGGCGTTCCAGCGGTCGCTGTCTTCGTCGTATTCGAACATCGGGAAATCGACCACCCACAATGGACGCCAAGTGTCGTCGAACAAGCCGACTTTCTTGCCGAATTCGCTGTGGCCGATCTTCACGCGCAATGCGCCGATGGCGTCGTTGACCACCTTGGCCTTGTCGGCGCCGAAGAAAATCAGGTCGCCGTCTTCAGCCCCGGTCAGTTCCAGCACTTGCGCCAGCGCGGCGTCGTGCAGGTTCTTGACGATAGGCGATTGCAGGCCGTCGCGGCCCTTGGCTTTTTCGTTGACCTTGATGTAAGCCAGGCCCTTGGCGCCGTAGATGGCGACGAACTGGGTGTAGGCATCGATCTCGGAACGCGGCATGGCGGCGCCGCCTGGCACGCGCAGGCCGACCACGCGGCCGTTTTCCATGTTGGCTGCGCCGGCGAATACCTTGAAGTCGACGTCTTTCATCACGGCGGTCAGGTCGGTGAAAGCCAGCTTGACGCGCATGTCCGGCTTGTCCGAACCGTACAGGGCCATCGCGGTGGCGAAGTCCATTACCGGGAATGGGTTAGGCAGGTCGATGTCCAGCGCGTTCTTGAATACCAGGCGGATCATGCCTTCGAACATGTCGCGGATTTCCTGTTCCGACATGAAGGAAGTTTCGCAATCGATCTGGGTGAATTCCGGCTGGCGGTCAGCGCGCAAATCTTCATCGCGGAAGCATTTGACGATCTGGTAGTAGCGGTCGAAGTTGGCCACCATCAGCAACTGCTTGAACAGCTGCGGCGACTGCGGCAAGGCGAAGAACTGGCCGGCGTTGACGCGCGACGGCACCAGGTAATCGCGGGCGCCTTCCGGGGTCGACTTGGTCAGCATCGGCGTTTCGATGTCGATGAAGCCGTTGGCGTCCAGGAACTTGCGCACTTCCATCGTCACCTTGTAGCGCAGGCGCAGGTTGCTTTGCATCTGCGGGCGGCGCAGGTCCAGCACGCGGTGCGTCAGGCGGGTGGTTTCCGACAGGTTGTCGTCGTCCAGCTGGAACGGCGGCGTGACCGACGGGTTCAGCACTTCCAGTTCATGCGCCAGCACTTCGATCTTGCCCGATTTCAGGTTGGCGTTGCTGGTGCCGTCCGGGCGCAGGCGCACCACGCCGGTGATGCGCAGGCAGAATTCGTTGCGCACCGCTTCCGCGTTCTTGAATACTTCGGCGCGGTCCGGATCGCACACTACCTGCACCAGGCCTTCGCGGTCGCGCAGGTCGATGAAGATGACGCCGCCATGGTCGCGACGACGATGGACCCAGCCGCACAGGCTGACGGTTTGGCCGAGAAGTACCTCAGTAGTGAGGCCGCAGTATTGGGTTCGCATGGACATGTTCAGGTTTTCGCAGTTCAGATGTTGTAAGTATTAATTAATATAAGCGGGCGGTCGATCGGGCAGCGGAGCAGCGTCAATTGCTGGCCGCTGCGTCACTGCCGGGCGGCGAATCGATCACCAGTTTCCTGCCGGGCTGCTGCTCGGGCGCAACCACGCCCATGGAAACGATGTACTTCAAGGCTTCGTCGACGCTCATGTCGAGTTCGATGGTGTCTGCGCGCGGCAGCATCAGGAAGAAACCGGAAGTCGGGTTCGGCGTGGTCGGCACGTAGACGCTGACATAGTCGCCGGCCAGGTGGTTCTTGACGTCGCCGCCAGGCACTCCGGTCAGGAAGGCGATGGTCCACGATCCCTCGCGCGGGTATTGCACCAGCAGGGCTTTGCGGAAAGCGTTGCCGGACGATGAAAACAGCGTGTCCGAGACTTGCTTGACGCTGGAGTAGATGGAACTGACCACCGGGATCCGGGTCAGCACGCCCTCCCAGACCGAGACGATCTGGCGGCCGATGAAATTGCGCGTCGCCAGGCCGGTCAGGAAGATCACCAGCAAGGTCAGGATCGTGCCCAGGCCAGGAATATCCATCCCCAGCAAGGCTTTCGGCCGCCATTGTTCCGGCAGCAGCAAGAGCGACTGGTCCATCGTGCCAATGACCAGGTTCAGCACCCACAGCGTGATTGCCAGGGGCACAAGAACCAGTAGACCGGTGATGAAATATTTACGCATGGCTTTCTTTGTCGGACGACACGTACCGGGTACGTGCGCCTGCAGGTTACATGGATGACATTATGTCGCGGCGGCCGGCGTGCCGCCGCTGTTGCTGCCGGCAGCCGGAGCGGCCGGGGCGGCAGCCGGCGCTGCGGCGGCTGTTGCCGCGGCGGCGGGCGCGGCGGCGGTACTGCCGGCCGCTGCCGGCTCGGCCGGACTTGCCGGCGGCACGGTCGCGCCTGCGCCGCCGCGGAAATCGGTCACATACCAGCCGGTGCCCTTGAGCTGGAATCCAGCCGCGGTCACTTGCTTCTTGAACGCGGCTTTGCTGCAGGACGGGCAAACCGTCAGCGGCTCGTCGGACATCTTTTGCAGCACATCTTTGGCGAAACCACAGGCTTCGCAGCGATACGCATAAATCGGCATGGTGAAACTCCGCAAAAATCAGTACAAAAACAGTACAAAACCCTGAATTATAAAGGTTTTTTTGCAGTGTACACCGGCTTCGGCAATAGCTTGTGGCGGCGCAGCACAGAATTGCCTGCGACACCACATCCGCATCGTATCAAAACGACAATCCTGGCCTATCTAGCGCGCCCGGATCTCGGTCCAGATGCGGTTGATGGCGCGCCTTTGCTTGCTGTTCAGGTCTTTCAGCATCTCCAGCTTGGCGAAACCCGCCTTGTCCGGGAAAATCACCGGGTTGTTGGCAATCTCGGGCTTGATGTACTTGGCGGCGTCGGCATTCGGATTGCCCGAGCCGATCAGGTTGCTCAGTTCGGCGGCATTCTTGCCGTCCAACATGAAATTGATGAACTTGAGCGCCAGGTCAGGACGCGGCGCGGCTTTGTGGATCACCATGCTGTCCAGCGCCAGCACTGCGCCCTCTTTCGGCATGCCATGGCGGATATGGAATTTGCGGCCGGCTTTTTGCGCATCGACATCGGCCTGGAAGATGTCATTCGAATACCCGTGGGCCAGCCAGATATTACCTACCGTCAATTCCTTGATATAGCTGCTGCCGTTGAACGCGGCCCAGTAAGGTTTGGCCTTGAGGATCACGTCCTTGGCCTGCTGCCAGTGCTGCTCGTCGGTGTCGTTGGCGGAATAGCCCAGGTATTTGAGCGCGGCGGCCATCAGTTCGTTGGCGGAATCGAGCACGGTCACCTTGCCTTTGATCTTGGCCAGGATCTTCGGATCGAAAATCGCGGCCCAGCTGTCGACGCTGATTCCCAGCTCCTTCATCTTCTGGTCGTTGTAGCCCATCACCGTCACCGTGTAGGCATACGGCACGGAATGCTTGTTGCCCTTGTCGAAATCGGTGTTCAGGTAGGACGGGTTGACGTTCTTCAGGTTAGGCAGCTGGCCCTTGTCGAGCGGCAGCAAGGCTTGCTGCTTGATCAGCGCATCCAGCGCATTGCCGGTCGGCACGATGATGTCGTAACCCTTGGCGCCGGCAGCCAGCTTGGCCAGCATTTCTTCGTTGTCGCCATAATAGGTCTGCACCACCTTGCACTTGCAGAAGGTTTCGAAGCGCTGCACGGTTTCCGGAGCAATGTAGTTGTTCCAGTTATACAGGCGCAGTTCATCGGCGGCGTGGGCCGAGAAGCTGGCAAGCAGCAGCGATGCGATGGCGAGCAGTTTTTTCATGGCTGTCCTGATAGGCGATTAGGAGGAACGGAGGGCATTAGGCGCAAGCTTGGACGCGATGATTATAAGCAGCAGCGTCAGCCCCATCAACAAGGTCGAGACCGCGTTGACTTCGGGCGTAACGGCGATCTTGATCATCGAATAGATCTGCAGCGGCAGGGTCGAGGCATTGGCGCCGGCGGTGAAGAAGGTGATCACGAAGTCGTCGATCGACAACGTGAACGCCATCAGGGCTCCCGCCACCACGCCTGGCATGATCAGCGGCAGCGTCACCAGCCGGAACGCCTGCATCGGCGTCGCGCCGCAATCGCGCGCGGCCTCGGTCAGGCTTTCGTCCATGCCGGACAGACGCGAACGCACCACGATCGCCACGAAGCCTATGCAGAAGGCGATATGCGCCAGGGCGATCGACACCAGTCCCAAGGTGATGTTGAGCATCACGAAGAAGATCAGCAGCGAGACGCCGACCAGGATTTCCGGAATCGCTATCGGCGTCAGCACCAGCAAGGGCAGCAACTTCAGCTTGTAGCGATGCATGGCGAAACCGGCCATGGTGCCGAGCATGGTCGAAGCGGCGCTGGCGACCAGCGCAATCAGCAGGGAATTGCCGGCGGCCTGCAGCATCTCTTCGTTATGGAACAGCTTGCGGTACCAGTCCAGCGTGAAACCTACCCACTCGGCGTTGAGCTGCGAATCGTTGAAGGAATACACCACCACGATGATCAGCGGCACGTAGAGGAAGGCGTAGACCGCCAGCGCTACCAGCCACAGGCCCAGCGGGCGTCGGATGACATTGCTCATGCTTGCCTCCTCGGCCTGGCCACCAGCACGGCGATGCCGGCGGCGATCAGGGCCGCCACCGTGAGGACGATGGAGAGCACGCTGCCGAACGGCCAGTCGCGGGTTTCCAGGAACTGCTGTTTGATGACGTTGCCGATCATGTCGCTGCCGGTGCCGCCGAGGATGTCGGATACCGCAAAAATACCCAGCGCAGGAATGAAGACCAGCGCCGCTCCGGCGTACACGCCCGGCAGGGAGAGCGGAAACGTGATGCGCCAGAAGCGCTGCCAGGCCGATGCGCCCAGGTCCTGGGCGGCGTCGACCAGCGCCGGATCATGCTTTTCCAGGTTGGCGTACAAGGGCAGGACCATGAACGGCAGGTGCACATAGACCAGGCCGACGATCACTGAAAATCCGGTAAACAACAGGCGCACCGGCTCGATGCCGGCCAGTCCCAATATATAGTTGACGGCTTGCGTCAGGCCGGATTGCGGGCCGAGGATGATCATCCAGGCATAGACGCGAATCAGGAAGTTGCTCCAGAACGGCAGGATCACCAGCAGGATCAGCAGGTCGCGGTATTTCTTCGGGCTGCGCGCGATCAGCAGCGCCAGCGGATAAGCCATCAGCAGACAGCAGAAGGTCGTGATCAGCGCATACATCAGCGATTTCAGGAAGATCGCGGTATAGATAAAATCGGACGTGAAGCGCTGGAAATTCTCCAGCGTCAGGTTCAGCTTGCCGGCTTCATCGAACACCGGCGCCAGGCCGCCGTAGTCGCCGGCATAACGCACTGAGGCGAACACCATGATCAGGCTGGGGATGGCGAAGAACAGCAGCAGGTAGAACAGCGGCGGGCCGCTGATCAGCCAGCGCGCCATGCGGCCGCGCTTTTCCGCGGCGTTGGACAGCTTACTCATACAGGAAATGCCCCGCGTCGAATTGCCAGGCGATGTCGACCATGTCGCCGACTTCGAAGAACTTGGCGCGGCCGGCCGCCGAATTCGCCAGCAGCGCCTCGATGGTGGTGCCGCCCTCGGTCTGCACGATATAGACCGTGACGTCGCCCAGGTACAGCAGCTCTTTGACGAAACCCTTGAAGTGGTTTTCGGCAGTATCGGTGCCGATCTCGGCGCTGATGTGGATTTTTTCCGGGCGCAGCGCCAGGGTGCCCTTGCGGCCGACTGCGGCTTCCGCCGGCAAGGTGCTCTTGACCAGCCCCAGGCCGGGCACGTCCAGCTTCATCGAAGCGCCGTCGACGCTGGCAATGGCGCCGTCCAGCAGGTTGCAGGTGCCGATGAAGTCGGCCACGAAACGGGTGCGCGGATAACTGTAGATGCGCGACGGTTCGTCCAGCTGCTCGACATTGCCGCGGTTCATGACCGCGATCCGGTGCGACAGCGCCAGCGCTTCGCCCTGGTCGTGGGTGACGTAGACGAAGGTGATGTCGACTTCCTTTTGCAGGTTGATCAACTCGATCTGCATCTGTTCACGCAGCTTGGCGTCCAGCGCCGACAGCGGTTCATCGAGCAGCAGCAGCTTGGGCCGCGACACCAGCGCCCGGGCCACCGCCACCCGCTGCCGTTGACCGCCTGACAACTCGTGCGGGAAACGCGCGGCAAAGCCGGTCAGGCGCACATCTTCCAGCGCTTCCTCGACCCGGGTGCGGATCTGGTCGGCCGGCACCTTGGCCATTTTCAGGGGAAACGCGATATTGGCCGCGACCGTCATGTGCGGAAACAGGGCGTAGTTCTGGAACACGGTGCAGACCGGCCGCTGTTCGGGCGGGATGCCGACCAGGTCGACGCCGTCCAGCAGGATCTGGCCCGAATCCGGCAAGTCGAAACCGGCGATCATGCGCAGCAAGGTGGTCTTGCCGCAGCCGGAAGGTCCCAGCAAGGTAAAGAATTCGCCGGCCTCAATCGACAGGCTGATGTTGTCAACTGCGGCAAAGTCGCCAAAACGACGACTGACATTACGGATTTCGAGCAGCGCCATATGTCTTCAGGTCCAGGGGGTGCGAAAAACCGCCAATTGTAGCAAGGCGCCTGTAATTTATGTAAAAAAAGCCGCCCTGCGAGCTTGGCAAAAACAACGGTCTAGGCGCGCCGCCGCCATTCCATCCAGCGTTCTTTGCCGGCAAACACCGGGATGGAATCGCCTACCTCGCGCTCGTCGACCAGCTCGAAACCGGCATGCAATAAGCGTTCCAGTTCGGCCCGGCTGATGCCGAACGGCGGTCCTTTCGGATTGTCATCGAAAAAAAAGAAGCCGGCCAATGCTGCGCCCGCCGGCAACAGCTCGGCCCAGCGGCCGGCGATGTCGGCGCGCTTGGCCGCAGGCAAGGCGCACAGGAAGGCGCGCTCATAGATCAGCCCGAGCGGCCGCGGCGGCTGGTAGGTGAAGAAATCGGCCTGCAGCACCCGTTCCGACCATTTGCCCAGCACGGTGCGGGCAGCGCTGACGGCAGCGCCGGAAAAATCGATGGCGGTCACGTCCCAGCCGGCCTCCGCCAGCAAGGCCACTTCGTAGCCGCTGCCGCAGCCGGGAATCAGGGTCGCCGCCGGCTGGCTGCGCGCCAGGTACTCCTGCAGCGCCTGCGGTACGCCGCCCTTGTCCCAGGGAATAAAGTCTTGCTCGAAGCGCTCGCTCCAGAAATCGGGATGCGAGGGGTCGCGGCTGGCGAACTTGGGGACAGGATCCGGCGTCGTCATGGCTACCACCAGATCATGTGTGCGAAACGCAGGTACAGGAGGGTCAACAGCACGCCGGCCGCCAGGCCGCCGCCGACATACACCAGCATGCCGAGGAAACGGTTGGTCTGGCGCTGCTCCGCAATCAGCCGCCACATCAGTTCATTGTTTTGCTCGGTCTTGGGCTCCACCACCTGGGTCAAGGCCTGGTGCGCCAGGCGCGGCAATTGCGGCAGCAGCTTGCTGTAGCGCGGCATCTCGATCTTCAGCTGCTGGATCAGGCCGCGCCAGCCCAGCTGTTCGCTCATCCAGCGTTCCAGGTGCGGCTTGGCGGTTTTCCACAGGTCGAGGTCAGGATCGAGCTGGCGGCCCAGGCCTTCGACGTTGAGCAGGGTTTTCTGCAGCAGCACCAGCTGCGGCTGCACTTCGACATTGAAGCGGCGCGAAGTCTGGAACAGGCGCAGCAGCACCTGGCCGAAGGAGATATCTTTCAGCGGCCGGTCGAAGATCGGCTCGCAGCAAGCGCGCACCGCCGATTCCAGTTCATCGACCCGGGTTTCCTTCGGCGCCCAGCCGGATTCGATATGGGCTTCGGCGACACGTTTGTAATCGCGCTGGAAAAACGCCAGGAAGTTTTGCGACAGGTAGTCTTTATCGAAATCGTTGAGGGTGCCGACGATGCCGAAATCAAGCGCGATGTAACGGCCGAAAGTAGCCGGCGCCACCGACACCAGGATATTCCCGGGATGCATGTCGGCATGGAAAAACCCATCGCGGAACACCTGGGTGAAAAAAATCTCGACGCCGTCGCGCGACAGCTTGCCAAGGTCGACGCCGGCGTCGCGCAGGCGGTCCAGCTGCGAAATCGGGATGCCGTGCATGCGCTCCATCACGATCACCGACGGCGAGCAGTAGTCCCAGTACATTTCCGGCACCACCAGCAGGTCGGAATTGGCGAAATTGCGGCGCAGCTGGCTACCGTTGGCGGCTTCGCGCATCAGGTCCAGCTCGTCGTGCAGGTATTTGTCGAACTCGCCGACCACTTCGCGCGCCTTCAAGCGGCGGCCGTCGGCCCACAGTTTTTCCACCAGGCCGGCGGCGATGTGCATCAGCGCGACGTCTTCATCGATCGACTTTTTCATGCCCGGCCGCAGCACCTTGACCGCCACTTCCTTGCCGCTCTTCAGCGTGGCGAAGTGCACCTGGGCGATCGAGGCCGAGGCCACCGGCTCCCGCTCGAAGCTGGCGAACAGGTCGTCCGGATGGGCTTTCAACGATTTTTCGATCTGCGCGATCGCCAGGTCGGAACTGAAAGGCGGCACCCGGTCCTGCAGGCGCGCCAGTTCATCGACCATATCGCCCGGCAGCAGGTCGCGGCGGGTCGACAGCACCTGGCCGAACTTGACGAAAATCGGCCCCAGTTCTTCCAGCGCCATGCGCAAGCGTTCGCCGCGCGGCGCCGAAATATCGCGCCAGAAAATCAGGGTATCGATCAGCTTGGAGATGCGCGGCGTGTCGAAACCCGACATGGCGATATCGTCCAGGCCGTAACGCACGGCGACGCGGACAATTTTGAACAGGCGCAGGAATTTCAGGATCATGAATTTTTCAGTTTGTTGATGCGTTTGGCGAGTCGTTCCAGGTCGTCGCGCAGCCTGGTGACATCATTCGTAAAATCGGACACCGCCTGCGGCCGCACCAGCATCGGTTGCTCTTCCAGGAAATATTCGGCGACGTTTTCCGCCAGTTTCTTGTGGGTAGCCAGCGCGCCGGCCGCCAGCGCCTTGCCGCCGGCGACCAAACGCACGGCAGCGATATCGCCCACCAGCTTGCTCAGGTCGTGCTCGGCGTCCCAGCGCAAACCCTGGCTGACTTGCGAGATGGCGTTGGCGAAATCGGCGTCGCCCTCGATCTTCACGTAGGAAAATGCGCGTTCCCGGTTCTGCGCAATCAACGGCAGGTCGGCCAGGTTGACGCGGATCGTGACATTCACAGCCATGTCCGGCGCCGGCGCCTGCAGCAGGCCGTCGGCGCTGACCTGCCAGCTCAGCTTGACGGCGCCGCCGTCGAAGCAGGCGACCTTGTCCGCATGCGCGGCCAGGATGCGCTGCGCCCATGGCTCTTGCGCCAGCAGATGATTGACCGCGGCGGTGATCGGCGTGAAATTGATTGGAGGAGTCATGCTGCCGTTTAAATGTAAGCGAGCGGTCAATTGCCGAATTCAGGATTAATAAAACAAAACCGCCCGTGACTATTCACGGGCGGTCCCAAGTTTACCAGTTTGTCAGGCTCAAAGCCCGCTACAGCCTTGGCATTTATGTATTGATCTGCTGGATCCCGGCCAAAACCCAGCCGCCCTGCCCCGTTTGCGGCTTGGACAGGTTCCAGACTTCGGTGAACGGTTCCGCCGACGCTTCCGGCACTTCCTTGATCAGGCCGGTGAACTTGACGCTGGCCAGGTAATCGCTGCCGATGGTTTCGATGCCCATCAGTTCGCCGTCCAGCTGCACCACATCGGTGTTGTTGGGCGATGCGCCGCGTTCCTGCAGCTGCAGGCGCAGTTCGCCGAACATCTCGGGCGTGGTGAATTCGCGGATATCGTTGATGTCAGCCTTGTCCCAGGCGGCTTGCAGGCGGATGAAGTAAGTCTTGGCGCTGCGCACGAAACCCGGCACGTCGAAATCGTCGGGAATGCCCCAAGGCGCGCTGTGCGCCGCCGGCGCCGCGGACTGGAACGAAGGAGCGGAGTTGATGCGCGAACCGATTTCCGGTGTAAAGCCGGAAGAATTGCTGTCAAAACTGGCTGCGGGGGAATAAGCGGCGGGCGCCGGCGTATTGCTGCCCTTGCGCATTACCAATCGCACAACAAAAATCACCGCGACTGCCAATAGCGCCATCATCAGGAAAGAACCGAATGCGCCGCCCAGGCCGAAGTGCGACATCAGGGCGCCCAGGCCAAGGCCCAGCAAGGCGCCGCCGAGGATGCCTTTCCATGGGCTGGCCGGCTTGGGCGGAACGCCCTGCGGCGTGGCGGCCGGCGTGGCCGGACGGGCCTGGTTGGCGCTGCCGAAATTCTGCGTCGGCTGGCTTGGCGCCTGGCGCGAAATTCCGGACGACTGCTTGCCGAACGAACCGCCGCCGCCCAGGCGGCGCGCGTCGGCGTTCGATATGGTCAGCGACAAGGTAGTTGCCACCATCAGCAACACCAGCAAAAATCTCTTCATGCGAGCTCCTACAGTTTTATGCCGGTATGCAAAGCTGCCACACCGGCAGTTAAATTGAAATACTCAACCCGCGCCAGGCCGGCATCCGTCATCATCTGCTTCAGGGTGTCCTGATCGGGATGCATGCGGATCGATTCAGCCAGGTAGCGGTAGCTTTCGGAATCGTTGGCAATTTTCTTGCCCAGCCACGGCAACACGGAAAACGAATACACGTCGTAAGGCTTTTTCAGCGGCTCCCATACTTTCGAGAACTCCAGCACCAGCAACTTGCCGCCCGGCTTCAGTACGCGCCGCATCTCTGCCAGCGCGGCATCCTTGTGCGTCATGTTGCGCAAACCGAAGGCCACCGACACCCGGTCGAAATAATTGTCCGGAAACGGCAATTTCTCCGCGTCACACAGCAAGGTGGGGGTGGACAGGCCGTTATTCAAGAGACGGTCGCGGCCGACGCGCAGCATCGACTCGTTGATATCGGTCAGCCACACTTCGCCGGTCGGCCCGGCGCGCTTGGCGAAAGCCTTGGCCAGGTCGCCGGTGCCGCCGGCAATGTCCAGCACCTTGAAGCCGGGACGGATCGCTGCCTGGGCGATCGTGAAAATTTTCCAGACCCGATGCAAGCCGGCCGACATCAGATCGTTCATGACATCGTATTTGGGCGCAACCGAGTGGAAAACTTCGGCGACTTTGTGGACTTTATCGTCCTCGGAGACGGTTTTATAACCGAAATGCGTGGTGTTGGTCATGGTGGCAAGCTTGTTTTGGCAGACTTACATTATACAAGTCCAGCCGCTGCGTGCTCGGCTTGCCAAATAAACTATGCGCGGTTTCCCGCCGGCTGGAACAGGCTTTGCATGACACTCAGGCAATCAAGCCTTGTCAGCCTTGCCCGCAGCATTCGCCAGCTTGCTCAGCATCTGGTCCAGCAGCCAAGGCTTGCGGTCCTGGTCTTCCGCCAGCTCCTTGCGCCGGATAGCGTCGCGCACCACCAGCGAACCGATGTAGCGCAGCGGTTCCGGCGGGAACTGGCCGCGCGGGCCGGCTGCCAGCGGGCTGCGGCTCCAGGCGTTGTCGAGGCCCAGCACCAGCGACGACAGCAATTGCCCGCCCATATAGCTGGGGCCGACGCCGTTGCCTGAATAACCGAAGCCGTAGAACACGTTCGGCATGTCGTTGAGCCGGCCGAAGAAGGGGAAGCCGGTGACCGAGCGGTCGGACGGGCCGTTCCAGCTGGCGGTGATCGGCACGCCGGCCAGCGCCGGGAAAAATTCGTGCAGGCTGCGCTTGAGCTGCTGCTCATAGGGAGAGCGCTGGTCGAATACCGGCAGGATGCGGCCGCGCCAGGCGAAGGTGTTGCCGCCCTTGCCGAGCATCAGGCGGCCGTCTTCGGTAGTGCGGTAATAGAACACGAAAGTGCGCGAATCGAGCACCGACACGCCGTCCGTCAAACCGATGCGCTGCAGCAGCTCGGGGCATTTCTCCGTGATCACCATGTCGCTGGAGACCACCGCCAGGGTCCGTTCGAATTGCGGGAAACGGCTGGCCATCCAGGCGTTGATGGCCAATACCACCTTGCCGGCCTGCAGGCTGCCGGCCGGCGTCTGCAGCGTGACCGCGGCGCCGGGCGTGAACGACAGCATCGGCGTCCTTTCGTAGATCCGTATGCCCATGTCCAGTGCCACGCGGCGCAGGCCCCGCACCAGTTTTCCCGGATGCACCGTCGCCGCCATCGGCGAGAACACGCCGGCGAGGTTACGCGCGGAACCGGAGAGGCGCTGCACTTCAGCGCCAGGCAGCTCATGATAGGAACTGATGCCCTGCCGCTGCAATTCCTGCAGCACCGGGTCCAGCACTCCCAGCTGCGCCTTGGTGGTGGCGGTATACAAGGTGCCATCCTGGCGGAACTCTGCATTGATCTTGTGTTCGCGGCAGAAATTGCCGATGTGGTCGACCACCGCCTCCGAAGCCTTTACCAGGCGCACCGCTTCGGCTTCGCCGAACAGGCGGCGCAAGGTGAAGAATTTGGTCGACCATGTCAGCAGGCAGCCGCCGTTGCGGCCGCTGGCGCCGGCGCCGCACAGGTCGCTCTCGATGATGGCGATGTCCAGCGCCGGATCCTGCTGCTTGAGCTGGATCGCAGTCCACAAGCCGGTGAAGCCGCCGCCGACGATGCCGACGTCTGCCTTTTGCCGGCCTTGCAGGGCGGGAGCCAACTCGCCGCCGGCGAACAATGCTTCTTCAAGCCAGAATGGGCGCATGAGGTATCGATCCTAGACCAATCAAAAATGAATGCCGTCATTCCCGCGAACGCGGGAATCCATTTTTGTCCGTAATTTGGATTCCCGCGTTCGCGGGAATGACGAAGATTTTAGAGCAAGTTATGCGCGTCCCAAGGCGCAGGCCGACATCAGCCTGGAAAAATGCTGCAGGCCGGGAGTCGCCATGCCTTTCACCTTCGCCTGGTCGTCCCACAGGCGCAGGCTGACTGCATCGGCGGCATAAGGACGGGCGATGAACTGCGCTGCATCGGCGGCGGAAAACACGCCACCCTGCAATTCCAGGCTGCGCCTGGAGTCTTCTGACAGGCGGCTCCAGTAACCGGCATCTGTCGCACACAGGTAACGCTTGGCGTCGACATGCAGGCGGATCGGCTCCAGCACCGCCGGACTGAACAAGCCGCGCAGATACGGTATCGCGAAATATTGATGGGTATCGTCGACGCCGCGCGCGGACGGCGTCTCGCCTTGCGGGTTCAGCAAATGCCCGAGATCGTGCAGCAAGGCGGCGCAGACCAGTTCCGGGGCGGCGCCGGCCTGCTCGGCCAGGGTTGCCGACTGCAGCGCGTGCTCGAGCTGGCTGACCGGCTCGCCGCTGTACATCTGGTGGCCGCCGCGTTCGAACAGTTCGCAGATTTGCGGAATGGTCAGCATTTGTTCAGCTCCAGTTCAATTCCACGGCAGGGAATAGGTTTTGGTGTTGCAGAAACTCTTCATCGCTTCCTGCACGCCTTCCTTGTAACCCAGGCCGGAATCCTTGATGCCGCCGAACGGCGTCAGTTCCAGGCGATAGCCGGGCACTTCGCGCACGTTGATGCTGCCGACCTGCAGTTCGCGCACGAAACGGGTGATGTAATCGAGGCGGTTGGTGCAGACCGAGGACGACAAGCCGTAGGGCGTCGAATTCGAGATGCGGATGGCGTCGGCGATATCGGTGCAGCGGATCACCGGCGACACCGGGCCGAAGGTTTCCTCTGCGACCAGCTGGCAATCGGCCGGCACATGGTCGAGCACGGTCGGCGAATACAGCGCGCCATCGCGCAGGTTGCCGAACAGGAGCTGGGCGCCGTGCTGCTGGGCGTCCTTGACCTTGGCTTCAAAGGCGCTGGCAGAGCGGGCATCGATCACGGTGCCCATGTCGTTGTGCGGATCCATCGGATCGCCGTATTTGACGGCCTTGGTTTTGCTGACCAGCAGCTCGACGAATTCATCGGCCACCGCCTGGTGCACGATCATGCGCTTGATCGCCGTGCAGCGCTGGCCGGAATTCTTGTAGGAACCGGAAACCGCCAGCGTCGCAGCTTCTTCCAGGTCGGCGTCTTCCATCACGATGATCGGGTCGTTGCCGCCCAGCTCCAGCACCTGGCGTTTGTAGACCGCTTTGCCGGCGATGTATTTGCCGATCGGCACGCCGCCGGTGAACGTCACCAGGTCGACATCGGGATTGGTCAGCATTTCATCCGCGATTTCGGCGGGATCGCCGGTGACCACCGAAAACATTTCCGGCGGCAGGCCGGCTTCGTACAGGATGTCCGCCAGCAGCAGCGCCGACAGCGGCGTTTTTTCAGTCGGCTTGAGCACCATCCGGTTGTTGGTGGCGATAGCCGGCGCAACCTTGTGCGCGACCTGGTTGAGCGGATGGTTGAACGGCGTGATCGCCGAAATCGCGCCCAGCAGCGGTTCTTTCAAGGTATAGACCTTGCGCTGCTTGCCGTGCGGCGTCAGGTCGCAGGAAAACACCTGGCCGTCATCCACCAGCGCCTGGTTGGCGGCGAACACGAATACATCGCAAGCGCGGCCGACTTCATACAGGCTGTCCTTCTTGCACAGCCCCGCTTCCGCCGTGATCAGGTCGGAAACCGCATCGGCATTGGCGCGCAGCAGCTCAGAAGCGCGCAACATGATGCGCGACCGTTCATAGCGCGTCAGCGGCGAACGGAAGGCGCGCGCCGCCTGGAAAGCATGGCGGATGTCTTCCACCGTGGCTTTCGGCACCGAACCGACCAGCGCGCCGTTGAAAGGGTTGCGGATTTCTATGCGGCGCGGATTGCCGACCAGCTTGCCGGCAATCCGCATCTCTTGGTGTAAAGGCTCGCCTTGCTTGAGCTTGCTCAGTTCGGTCAGCATCATGTCCTCAGGTCTGTCGGTCGGCGTGGAGAAAATTTATTGCGCGCTTATCGGATGAAATTCATGGGATGAAACTCATGGGGTGAAATTCGTGGCCAGGAAAAACACATCGAAATTGCGCAGCCGGTGGCCGGCCGGGATGGCGCCCAGCTTGCGGTTGAACATCAGCGGCACCCGCTGTTCGGAAATGCCGCCGTGCGAACGCAGCGGCAGTTTCAGCTCGGACAGATCATGGCGGCTGGCGGCGGTGCCGATCACGGTCAGGCGTTCGCTGACCACCACCAGGTCGCCGATGCGGTCCGGCGGCAGTTCGAAACGCTGCGCCGCCTGTTCGCGCGTGAGCACCAGTTCGATGCCGGAGATGGCGCGGATCTTGTCGGCGATCTCGGCAGCGTTCGAGGCCGCGCCGAGATAGACGGTCGCGTAGGAGCCGAGCGCGCCGTGGTGCACCACATAGGGATCGGTAATCGGCAGGATGACGCGGGTTTTCTCGACGCCGACCTTGGCGTCCAGCACATCCTGCAGATACACCACGTTGGCATTGCCGGCGCTGTCGGTCTTGGCGTTCATGCCGTGGTCGGCGGTGAGGCCGATCACCGCGCCCAGCGCATCGAGCTGGGCCAGGTAATGGTCCATCATGGCGTAGAAGGCGTTGGCGCCTGGCGTGCCGGGGGCGTATTTATGCTGGATGTAGTCGGTGGTCGACAGGTACATGATGTCCGGCCGTTCGCTCGCCAGCAGCTTGACGCCGGCGGCGAACACGAACTCGGACAGTTCGGCGCTGTACACCGACGGCAGCGGCATGCCGACCAGTTCCAGCAGGTTTTCTATGCCGTTCTGTTCCAGCGTGGCCTGGTCGGCTTTTTCCGCGGAAAAGCAGATGCCGCGCATCTTGTGGCCGAGCAGTCCGCGCAGCTTGTCCTTGGCGGTCACCACCGCAACCTTGGCGCCGGCTTCGGCGAAGGCGGCCAGGATGGTGCCGGCGCGCAGGTACTTGGCGTCGTTCATCATCACTTCCTGCCTGGTTTCCAGGTCGTAGAAGTAGTTTCCGCAGATGCCATGCACCGATGGCGGCACCCCGGTCACGATCGACAGGTTGTTCGGATTGGTGAAACTCGGCACCACGCAGTCGGCGCCCAGCACCGTGCCCTGCTCCGTCATCTTTTTCAGGAACGGCGCGACGCCGGCCTGGATTGCCTGGTTGATGTATTCCTGCTCGCAGCCGTCGACGCAGACCACCACCAGCGGCTGCCGCATCGATTGATAACTGCGGCCATTGACATTAAGGGTTCTGGTATTGGACATGGCATTGCTTTCGCTGTGAGTCAGACTTGCTTGCAGGTTTTACTTCAAGGTGATCGGCGCGGCCGAGGCAGCTTTTGCCTGAGCCTTGTGCATGCGGTTGCGCCCGGCCACCGCGTGTTCGCGCATGATGTCGCCGGCGGCTTGCGGATCGCCGGCTGCGATGGCCTCGACGATCTTGTGGTGTTCGGTAGTCGAGGTCGGCAGGCTGCCCTTTTGCGCCAGCGCCGAGCGGCGGAACAGGTTGAGCTCGTTGACCAGGCGGCGGTAGGTATGCAGCAGCTTCTTGTTGGCGGTGAACTGCACCAGCGCATCATGGAAGGCCAGGTTCAGTTTCAGGTAGCCGTCGACGTCGCCCAGCGCCACCATGCCGTCCATGCGATCGAGCAGCGTGCGCAGCTCCTGCAGCTGGGCCGGCTTGATGGCCGCCGCCAGCTTGCGGCCGATCAATTCATCCAGCGCCGCCCGCACCTCATAAATCTCGTCGGCTTCTTCGACCGAAATCTGGCGCACGAACACGCCGCAGTTTTTTTCCTGCTGCACCAGCCCCGCCTCTTCCAGCGCGCGAAAAGCCTCGCGCACCGGACCGCGCGACACGCCCAGCATTTCCGCCAGCGAAACCTCGTTGAGCTTGTCGCCGGCGACCAGGTCGCCGGTGAGGATCATGCGCTCCAGCTCTTTCTGCACTAACGAAGGCAGCGAGTTTTTCTGGACCAGGGCGATGGTGTTCATGGTGCGGTTGGTGGTCATGGCGTTCTTTTTAAACGTTCGGTGATTGCACTTTAACCCAGGCAAGTGTAGATTGTCTACAATATACATGAAACAACGTGCGATATCAAACCAAGGACACCCTCATGAGCCTGCATAGCCGCGATCCGATTCTGCTGACCCCCGGACCACTGACCACTTCCCTCGCCACCAAGAGCGCCATGCTGCAGGACTGGGGCTCCTGGGATGCCGCCTTCAACGCCATCACGGCCAAAGTACGCAAGCAATTGCTCGACATCGCCAATGCCCACGAAAGCCATGTATGCGTGCCGATGCAGGGCAGCGGCACGTTCTCGATAGAAGCGGCGATCAATACCCTGTTGCCGCGCAACGGCCACATGCTGGTGCTGATCAACGGCGCCTACGGCAAGCGCATGGCGAAAATCGTCGAGATGATGGGGCGCCAGGTATCCGTGCTGGAAACGGCCGAGGACGTGCCGACCACTGCCGCCGATGTCGAGCGCGCCTTGGGCAACGACCGCAGCATCACGCACATCGGCGTGATCCATTGCGAAACCAGCACCGGCATCCTCAATCCCCTATATGAAATCGCTGAAGTGGCGGCGCAGCACAAGAAGAGCCTGATCATCGACGCCATGAGTTCTTTCGGCGCGCTGGAAATCGATGCGGCGAAAATCGGTTTCGATGCGCTGATCGCGGCCAGCGGCAAATGCATAGAAGGACCGCCGGGCATGGGTTTCGTGATTGTCCGCAAGAGCGTGCTGGAAAAAAGCGCGGGCAATTCAAGGTCGCTGTCGCTCGACCTTCACGATCAGTGGACTTACATGGAAAAAACCACGCAATGGCGCTTCACGCCGCCGACCCACATCGTGGCGGCTTTTCACGCGGCATTGAACCAGTTTTTTGCGGAGGGCGGCCAGCCGGCCCGGCTGGCGCGCTATACCAGGAACTACGACACCCTGATGGCGGGCATGCGCGAACTGGGGCTGATCCAGTTTCTGCCGGCAAAAATCCAGGCGCCCATCATCGTCACGATGCATGCGCCGAATAGCCCAAGTTACGAATTCAAGGATTTCTATAACCGGGTGCGCGACAAGGGCTTCATCCTGTACCCAGGCAAACTGACCCAGGCCGAGACTTTCCGCGTGGGTTGCATCGGTTCTATCGGCGCGGAGGAAATGCGGCAGGCAGTGCATGCGATCGGCGATGCACTGCGCGAGATGGGGATCAAGGCAAGGAACGCCGGCAACCCTTGACGATGCAAGCCGGCCGGATATTGCGGAGACGGGGTCCGGCTAGCTTATGCGCAACCGTGGCCGCCCGCGGCCTTGGCTGTCATCGGCAGGTCGCGGCCGGATTCCCTGGTATGGCCTGCGGCTTCAAGGCGCTGCAGGTAGTCCTCCCACATCGCCTCCTGGTCCCGCCCTAATTTGTACAGGTAGGCCCAGGTATAAATGCCGCTGACGTGGCCGTCGGAAAACGTCGGCTTGACGGCGTAATTGCCGACCGGGTCGAGCGCCGCCATTTCGACATTGCGCTTGCCGGTCTGCAGCACTTCCTGCCCGGGACCATGGCCGCTGACTTCGGCGGAAGGCGAATACACGCGCATCAATTCAAACGGCAGCAAAAACACCGCGCCGTCGTCGAAGGCGACTTCCAGCTTGCACGACTGCTTGTGCACTACGAATGACACCGGCACAGGCGCCGGGGCTGATTGCTTGGAACCGGTCATTGGGATTGCCCGCAAGTGAAATTAAAACTGCTCGGAGATGGCGGAGCGCAATGCGCCCAGCAAGGCCTGCCGTTGCTCCAGCGTGGCTGGCGATGGCTGCCGTTGCGCCTCTGCCCACACCGGGCCAGGAAAATGGGCGTCGTCCGCATAGCGTGGAATCACATGCCAGTGCAGATGCGGCGTCATGTTGCCGAGGCTGGCCAGGTTGATTTTTTCCGGCTGCATGACAGCGCGCACCACCGACTCCACCTTGCAGACCGCAGCCATCAATGTGCTGCGATCGGCAACCGGCAGATCGGTCATTTCCTTCACGTGGTCATTCCAGATGACACGGCAAAAACCTGGATAAGAGGCATCATCGACCAGCACCACGCGTAATTTTTCGGCGTAATGGAGTACTTCCCCGCCGTCGCCGTTGCACAGTTCGCAACCGGCTGAATGCATTGCCATGGTCACACCAGGATCCTTTCAATGCCACCGTTGTTGGCGCGCGCAACGTAGTCCGGCAGCCAGTTCTCGCCCAGCAGGTGGCGCGCCATCTCGACCACGATGTAGTCCGCGG
Source organism: Collimonas sp. GW821-FHT07E08 (assembly GCF_059418905.1). Lineage (NCBI taxonomy): Bacteria > Pseudomonadati > Pseudomonadota > Betaproteobacteria > Burkholderiales > Oxalobacteraceae > Collimonas > Collimonas sp. GW821-FHT07E08. The sequence goes on from NZ_JBWKQR010000007.1 coordinate 28,844, forward strand.
TGGTGCCGGAATCATCGTTGTAGCGCGACAGCCCTTGCAGGCAAGACGGGCAGGAGGTGAGGATCTTGACGTCGCCGCCGAAACCGTCGGCGCGCAGCTTGTCCGCGCCCTTGTTCATCTCTTCTTCCTTGCGGAAACGGACCTGGGTCGAGACATCCGGACGGCTCACGCCGAAGGTGCCGGACTCGCCGCAGCAACGTTCGTTCTTCTCGATCTTGGTCCCGCTGTCGGTGGTGATGAGCGCATTCACCGTCTTCATCGGATCCTGCAGCTTCATCGGGCTGTGGCAAGGATCGTGATACATGTAGCGCGTGCCGCTGACTCCCTCCAGCTTGAGATTCTTTTCCAGCAGGTATTCATGGATATCGATGATGCGGCAACCCGGGAATATCTTGTCGAACTGGTAGCCCTGCAGCTGGTCGTAGCAAGTGCCGCAGGAAACGATCACGGTCTTGATGTCGAGGTAGTTCAGGGTATTCGCCATGCGGTGGAACAGCACGCGGTTATCGGTGATGATCTTTTCCGCCTTGTCGAAATCGCCCGAGCCGCGCTGCGGATAACCGCAGCACAGGTAGCCCGGCGGCAGCACGGTCTGCACGCCGACCTGCCACAGCATCGCTTGCGTGGCCAGGCCGACTTGCGAGAACAGCCGCTCCGAACCGCAGCCCGGGAAATAAAACACGGCTTCGGTATCGGCGGTAGTGCTCTTCGGATCGCGGATGATAGGCACGATCTTGTCGTCTTCGATATCCAGCAAGGCGCGCGCGGTCTTCTTCGGCAGGTTGCCAGGCATCTTCTTGTTGATGAAGTGGATGACCTGTTCCTTGATCGGCGCCTTGCCGACGGTGGCAGGCGGTTTCTTGGTCTGCTTCTTGGCGAATTTCTTCAGTATGTCGTTGCCCAGGCGCTGCGCCTTGAAACCCCAGTCGGTCATGACCTTGCGCGTCATGTTGATGGTGGCCGGATCGGTGGCGTTCAGGAAGAACATCGCAGCCGTGGTGCCTGGATTGAACGATTTCTTGTTCATCTTGCGCAGCAGGTTGCGCATGTTCATCGAGACGTCGCCGAAATCGATGTCGACCGGGCATGGCGTGACGCACTTGTGGCAGACCGTGCAGTGGTCGGCCACGTCTTCGAATTCTTCCCAATGCTTGATCGAGATGCCGCGCCGGGTCTGCTCTTCGTACAGGAAGGCTTCCACCAGCAGCGAAGTCGCCAGGATCTTGTTGCGCGGCGAATACAGCAGGTTGGCGCGCGGCACGTGGGTGGCGCACACCGGCTTGCATTTGCCGCAGCGCAGGCAATCCTTGACGCTGTTGGCGATGGCGCCGATATCGCTTTGCTGCATGATCAGCGATTCGTGTCCCATCAGGCCGAACGACGGCGTGTAGGCATTGCTCAGGTCGGCCTCGAAACCGGGCAGGTTGAGCAGCTTGCCCTTGTTGAAACGGCCTTCCGGATCGACCCGCAGCTTGTAGCTGCGGAAATCCTTGATCTCGTCTTCGGTCAGGAATTCCAGCTTGGTGATGCCGATCCCGTGCTCGCCCGAAATCACGCCGTCCAGCGAACGCGCCAGGGTCATGATGCGCGCCACCGCGGCGTGCGCATCCTGCAGCATTTCATAGTGGTCGGAATTGACCGGCAAGTTGGTATGCACGTTGCCGTCGCCGGCATGCATGTGCAAGGCGACGAACACGCGGCCGCGCAAGACGCGCTTGTGGATCGCGCTGCATTCATCGAGGATCAGCTTGAACGAAGCGCCGTTGAAGATCTGGCGCAGCAAGGCGCGCACTTCCTGTTTCCAGGACACGCGCACGGTGCGGTCCTGCACCACGTCGAACACGGTGGCGTCGGGCTGCTGCAGCAGGCGCTGCTCGAACACCAGGCCGAGTTTTTCCAGCCCCAGCGCGGCCAGCTCGTCTTTCGCATCCTTGAGCGGCTTGTCCAGGTTGGCCAGCAGGTAAGTCCAGCGCGCCTGCACGTCGACCAGCAATTGCTCCGCCTGGTGCACGCGGTCTTCCAGGATCTCGGCAGCGGGAATGTCGTCGCCGTCGGCGTCGTCGCCCTTGCCCAGCGGCAGATTTCCCTTGAGCAGGAAATCGCGCAATTCATCCAGCAGCTGCAGCTTGTTCTTGGCCGACAGCTCGATATTGATGCGTTCGATGCCGTCGGTGTACTCGCCCATGCGGTTGAGCGGAATCACCACGTCTTCATTGATCTTGAAGGCGTTGGTGTGCTTGGCGATAGCGGCCGTGCGGGCGCGGTCCAGCCAGAATTTCTTGCGCGCTTCCGGGCTGACCGCAATGAAACCTTCGCCGACCCGGTTGTTGGCCATGCGCACCACTTCCGACGCCGCTTGCGCCACCGCGTTTTCATCGTCGCCGACGATATCGCCGAACAAGGCCATCTTCGGCAGTACGCCGCGCTTCGATTTGGTGGTGTAGCCGACTGCGCGCAGGTAACGCTCATCCAGGTGCTCCAGGCCGGCCAGGATGGCGCCGCCCTTCCTGGTTTCGGCATCGAGGAAGTCCTTGATTTCGACGATCGACGGAATCGCATCGCGCGCCTGGCCGAAAAATTCCAGGCAGACGGTGCGCGTGTGCTTCGGCATCTTGTGCAGGATCCAGCGCCCGGAGGTGATCAGGCCATCGCAGCCTTCTTTCTGGATTCCCGGCAAACCCGCCAGGAATTTGTCGGTCACGTCCTTGCCCAGGCCTTCCTTGCGGAATACGCGGCCGGCGATTTCCAGGATCTCGGTCTTGAACGGCTTTTCGCTCGGCCGGCCCTTTTCCGCCGGATGGCGCCACTCCAGCTGGAAGCGCGCCAGCGGCGTGTCGTGGATCTTGCCCAGGTTGTGGTCGAGACGGGTCACATCCAGCCAGTCGCCGTTCGGATCGACCATGCGCCAGCTCGCCAGGTTGTCGAGCGCGGTGCCCCACAGCACGGCTTTCTTGCCGCCGGCGTTCATGGCGATATTGCCGCCGACGCAGGATGCCTCGGCCGAGGTCGGATCGACCGCGAACACGAAACCGGCCTTTTCGGCGGCGTCGGACACGCGCTTGGTGACTACGCCGGCGCCGGAATAGATCGTCGCGTATTCTTTGTCGAGCCCTGGCAGGATCGCCATTTCGACTGCGCCCAGCTGTTCCAGTTTTTCGGTGTTGATGACTGCCGACAACGGCGTCAGCGGAATCGCGCCGCCGGTGTAGCCGGTGCCGCCGCCGCGCGGGATGATGGTCAGGCCGAGTTCGATGCAGCCCTTGACCAGGCCGGCCATTTCATCTTCGCTGTCGGGCGTCAGCACCACGAACGGATATTCGACGCGCCAGTCGGTGGCGTCGGTCACGTGCGAGACGCGCGACAGGCCGTCGAACTTGATGTTGTCCTTGGCGGTGTAGCGCCCCAGGATCTTGTTGGCGCGCTTGCGCAGATCGTAGGTCTGGCGGAATTCGTCGGCGAAGGCGGCGATCGCCTTGCGCGCGGCGGCCAGCAGCGCTTCCACATTCTCGCTGCGTTTTTTCGCTTCTTCATCGCCGACGGCATCGCCCTCGCCGGTGACGATACGGCGCTTGTCGACTTCGCCGAGCCGATGATGCAACGCATCAATCAGGGCTTGGCGGCGCTTCGGGTTATCCAGCATGTCGTCTTGCAAATACGGATTGCGCCGCACTACCCAGATGTCGCCCAGCACTTCATACAGCATCCTGGCGGAACGGCCGGTCTGGCGCTTGCTGCGCAGTTCGTCGAGCAGGCGCCAGGATGCTTCGCCCAGCAGGCGGATCACGATCTCGCGGTCTGAAAACGAGGTGTAGTTATAAGGAATCTCGCGCAAGCGCGTAGGAGCGGCGCCGTGTGGCGCGTCTGACAATAATGCCTGGATTTTGACTGGGGCGTTCATTGGTCTATGAAAGTTAACTGCAGCTACTGAATCCGCATTTTAGCTTATCGCGCTGCGTCACGAGGGCAAGATGCCGATTTGTGCAGCGCAAGGCACTGAGCGGCTGTGGATAGGCAAACGCAATGAAATCAATAAAAACAATCAATTTTCATATATCAATAGTCTTTAACTACAATTCGTCCATACCCATTTTTTTTGGAGCCATCATGTTTAGCGAGATCATCAGCGAAATCCTCGACAGCATTTCCTGCACATTGGCCGACTACGGCCAGTGCAAAGGCTGAATCACCCTACCCCGGAGGCAAGCCATGACACCCGTTTCCTTATCGCGCAGGAATCCCTATTTCGGCATTTCCTACCTGCTGCGCCAGCGCGCATGGCCGTTGCGCATGCTGCCCTACCTGATCTTGCTGCTGATCACGCCGGCGATGTTCTGGGCCGGCCTGTCCGCGCTCTGATCAAACCCGCGGTTCGGCGGCGATCCGGCTCTTGTTCCGGTTCACGCCAGCCAGCTTGCGACTTGCCGCCAGAATCCGTCCGGCACGTTCATCAGCAGCCAGACGACGAACACATAGCGTGCGAACTTGCCGACCGCCATGTACGCGACACAGGGCCAGAACGGCAGCTTGAGCCAGCCGCCCAAGGTGCAGATCGGGTCGCCTATGCCCGGCACCCAGGCCAGCAGCATGGTCTTGGCGCCGTAACGCTGCAGCCAGTCGAACCAGCCGCTGCCGCGCTCACGGGCAAATGCCTGCTTGGCGCCGTAACCCATCCAGTAATCCACCACGCCGCCTAGCGTATTGCCCGCGGTCGCGACCAGGATCACCGGCCAGAACAGCGCGCCGTTGGCCTTGATCACGGCAAACACGGCCGGCTCGGAACCCAGCGGCAGCAGGGTGGCGGCGACAAAACTGATGATGAAGACGGAGGTAAGCCCGACCGTCGGCACGGCAAGCGTCTTGAGCAACCATAAAACAGCGGATTCGATCATGGAAAACTATTCGGGGAAAGACGGCAGACCCGGCCGCATGCGAATAAATGGCATGCGGCCGACAAAACCTGGTGACGATTAAAAGCCGTCCATTATAATGATCCGCTGTTTCCCCCGGCCTGATCCTGTTGTCGAGCGCGCTCGACATCCCCAATTTGACAACGACATGACCACAGATTATTTGCAGAAGATCCTCACCGCCCGCGTCTACGACGTCGCGGTCGAAACCCCTCTTGAACTGGCGCCAACGCTGTCGAAGCGTATTGAAAACCAGATTTACTTCAAGCGCGAGGATGTGCAAAGCGTGTTCAGTTTCAAGCTGCGCGGCGCCTACAACAAGATGGCCAGCCTGACCCCGGCCCAGCTCAAGCGCGGCGTGATCTGCGCTTCGGCCGGCAACCACGCGCAAGGACTGGCGCTGTCGGCGGCCAAGCTCGGCTGCCGCGCCGTGATCGTGATGCCGACCACCACGCCGCAAGTCAAGGTCGACGCGGTGCGGGCGCGCGGCGGCGAAGTCGTGCTGTTCGGCGACTCCTACACCGACGCCTACAACCACGCGCTGACGCTGGAAAAGAAACTCAAGCTGACCTTCGTCCATCCTTTCGACGATCCGCATGTGATCGCCGGCCAAGGCACGATCGGCATGGAAATCCTGCGCCAGCACGCCGGGCCCATCCATGCGATCTTCGTCCCGATAGGCGGCGGCGGCTTGATTGCCGGCATCGCCGCCTATGTCAAGGCGGTGCGGCCCGAGATCAAGATCATCGGCGTCCAGACCACCGATTCCGACGCCATGGCGCGCAGCCTGAAGGCTGGCCGCCGCGTCACCCTGGCGGATGTCGGCCTGTTCGCCGACGGCACCGCGGTCAAGCTGGTCGGCGAAGAAACCTTCCGCCTGGCGCGCCTGCATGTGGACGAAGTGATCCTGGTCGATACCGACGCCGTCTGCACCGCGATCAAGGATGTATTCCAGGATACGCGCAGCATCCTGGAACCGTCCGGTGCGCTGGCGGTGGCCGGCGCCAAGGCCTATGTCGAACGCGCCAAGGCCACCCGCAAGCCGGTCAAGGACCAGACCCTGGTGACGATCGCCTCCGGCGCCAACATGAATTTCGACCGCTTGCGTTTCGTCGCCGAAATGGCCGACATCGGCCAGCTGCGCGAAGCCGTGTACGCCGTCACCATCCCGGAACAGTTCGGCAGCTTCCGCCGTTTCTGCGAGCTGGTGGGGCCGCGCAACGTCACCGAATTCAACTACCGCATCAGCGACGAGAAAGTCGCGCACGTGTTTGTCGGCGTGCAGACGACCAGCGGCGAAGAAGCCAAGCAGATCGCCAGGAACTTCGAGAAGCACGGCTTCAGCACGCTTGACCTGACCCATGACGAACTGGCCAAGGTCCACGTGCGGCACCTGGTGGGCGGCAAGAGCCCGCTGGCGGAAAACGAATTGCTGTACCGCTTCGAGTTCCCGGAACGTCCGGGCGCCCTGATGCGCTTCCTCAATTCGATGGCGCCCGACTGGAACATCAGCCTGTTCCATTACCGCAGCCAGGGCGGCGACGTCGGCCGCATCCTGGTCGGGCTGCAGGTGCCGAAAAAAGAGATGAGGATCTTCCGCACTTTCCTGTCCAGCCTGGGTTACCGCTATTGGGATGAAAGCAGCAATCCGGTCTACAAGCTGTTCCTCGGTTAAGACGTCCGGCCACGCTCCCGATAGGCGCCGTCAAGCGGCGAATATCGGGGAGCCGTAGCTTATCTGGCAAAATACTGCTTTTGAGCACAAGCAGAAGCCATGACTATCCCCAACACGCCTGACGCCTCGCCGCTGGGCAAACCCGCCGCCTACCAGACCCAGTACCAGCCTTCGCTGCTGTTCCCGATTGCCCGCCTGGGCAAGCGCGAAGAAATCGGCGTCAGCGGCACGCTGCCGTTTTTCGGCGTCGATATCTGGAATGCGTATGAGGTGTCCTGGCTCAACCTGCGCGGCAAGCCGCAAGTGGCGATCGCCACTTTCACGGTGCCGGCGGATTCTCCCAACATCATCGAATCGAAGTCGTTCAAGCTGTACCTGAATTCCTTCAACCAGACCAGGCTGGCGGACAAGGACGCGCTGCTGCAGCTGCTGCGCACCGACATATCGGCCGGTTTCGGCGCGCCGGTGCATGTCGCCCTGACCACGGCCGAGGCCTTTTCCGGGCTCAAGCTGCAAGAACCGCAAGGCTTGCTGCTGGACCGGCTCGATATCGAAGTGGACGAGTACCAGCCGAATCCGTCGCTGCTGAAAAGCGATCCGAACCAGGTTGTGGTGGAAGAGACCCTGGTCTCGCACCTGCTGAAATCGAATTGCCTGGTCACCGGCCAGCCGGACTGGGGCAGCGTGCAGATCCATTACGTCGGCGCCGCCATCGACCAGGAGAGCCTGCTCAAGTACCTGATCAGCTTCCGCGAGCACAATGAATTCCACGAACAATGCGTGGAACGCATATTTATGGACCTGATGCGCAACTGTCGGCCACAAAAGCTGTCTGTATATGCGCGCTATACCCGGCGCGGTGGTCTCGATATCAATCCTTGGCGCAGCAATTTCTCCACCTCCCAGCCGCCGTTGAATTGGCGCCAGGCAAGGCAATAATTTACGTTCGGTTACAAACCGTATCAAAAAGGCAGCACTCAAGCGACTAAATGGTAGTAATTTGGTCGGGAATATTGACGTTCGTAGGATCAACGTCTACCGTACGACCTCGCCGTAAAGGATTCTTTTGCTTATGATAATTTTTTCTCGTTTTACCGCCCTCAAGCACGCTGCCTTGATCTCTTGCATTACAGCACTGGTCACAGTGACTGCTCCAGCCCAGGCCCAGGAAACCCCGGACACCACCGGCTGGTTCAGCAAAACTCTCTCGCAGACCAAGAATCGTCTCGACAACATCGTCGAAAACGGCGACATGGAAGTGTATCTGTCGGGCTACGCCTACCACGGCCGCCGCACTTATACCAAAGAGCGCATCGAAGAACTGAATGAAAAGGCCTGGGGCCTGGGCGGCGGCCGCACCATCCGCAACGCCGACGGCAACGACGAATCGCTGTACCTGTTCGCGATCCGCGACTCGCATTTCAAGCCGCAGATCATGGCTGGATATGCCTATGAATGGATCTGGAATGTCCCCAAGACGCCGGTCGAAGTCGGCGCCGGCTATACCGCCATGATGATGAGCCGCCAGGATTATTTCGGCGGCTTCCCGTTCCCGATCGCCTTGCCCGTGGTCTCGCTGGGCGTCAAGGGAGCCAAATTGATGGGATCTTACGTGCCTCGCCTGTCGCAGAACAAAGGCAACGGCGACGTCTGGCTGATATTTGCACGCTTTGAAGTTAAATAAAAGCCATCGCCGGCCCCGGCAAGACCATGACCGCAAGTTGGTGTTGTTGGCCGGAATCGAGTCTATAATCCGGGTTGGGAGCCATTAAGACCGTAGCCCGAGCTATGCTGACTTGGGCCAGGATCGGGGAGGCGTTACCATGACAACAGCAGCCGCACGCTATCGCGGCTAGCAGCGCCAGCCCTGAGATTGGCATGTTTTTGAAGTGCTGCGGCCATATTAGTGGTGGCTTACAATGACTTAGACACAACCACCCGTATTGTGCCGCATACCAATTTGTATTATGACTAATCTTGCAAAAATCCTGCCTGCACAAAATGTAGCGCTGGATCTGGAAGTCTCCAGTAAAAAACGCGCCTTCGAACAAGCCGGTTTACTCTTCGAAAACAATTGCGGCATTGCCCGCTCTACCGTCTCCGACAACCTGTTTGCGCGCGAACGCCTGGGTTCCACCGGCCTTGGCCATGGCGTCGCCGTGCCGCATGGCCGCGTCAAGGGATTGAAAGCGCCGCTGGCCGCCTTTGTGCGCCTGGCTGAACCGATTCCGTTCGAATCGCCGGATGGCGAACCGGTCCGCTTGCTGGTGTTCCTGCTGATTCCTGACAACGTCACCCAGCAGCACCTGGAAATCCTGTCGGAAATCGCCGAGATGTTTTCCAGCGACGCCTTCCGCTCCATCCTGAGCAGCGATCCCGATCCCGCTTCGGTGCACGCGCACATTGTGGCCTGGCAGCCCATGGGCACGGAAAATGCGACATAATTTAAATTAAGACATCATCCTGTCTGAGTCGCCTGCCGGCGATCTAACCCCTTAACCACGTCAGACGCCGACCATGCCAGTTTCCACGCCCCTCTCGATTCAGCAGCTGTACGACGAAAACCGCGAATCGCTGCAGCTGGGCTGGTTTGCCGGCTTCCCCGGCGGCGAGCGGCTGATTTCCGGCGATGCCGCTTCGGCCGCCGACCAGGTGGGCCACCTGAACCTGATCCACCCGGGCCGGATCCAGGTCTTCGGGCACCAGGAAACCGAATACTACCAGCGCCTTTCGGCCACTTCGCGGGTCTACCAGACCGCTGAACTGGTGGCTGGCGCGCCGCCCGCCTTCATCATCGCGCAGGGCCTGGCGACGCCGCCGGACATCCTCGAAATCTGTGATGAAAAGAACATCCCGCTATTTTCGACGCCGTTGCCGGCTGCGCAGGTGATCGATTACCTGCGGGTATACCTGTCGAAAAAACTGGCGCAACGGATCACCATGCATGGCGTGTTCATGGATGTGCTGGGAGTCGGCGTGCTGATCACCGGCGAATCCGGGCTCGGCAAAAGCGAGCTGGGGCTGGAACTGATTTCGCGCAGCCACGGCCTGGTGGCCGACGATGCGGTCGAATTCGCCCGCATCGCGCCGAACATGATCGAAGGCCGCTGTCCGCACCTGCTGCAGAACCTGCTGGAAGTGCGCGGCCTGGGCCTGCTCGACATCAAGACCATCTTCGGCGAAACCGCGGTGCGCCGCAAAATGCGCCTCAAGCTGATCGTGCACCTGGTGCGGCGCGCAACGCTGGAAGAAAACTACGAGCGCCTGCCGCTCGACGCCCATACCCAGGAAGTACTGGGGCTGGCGATCCGCAAAGTCATCATCCCGGTAGCCGCCGGCCGCAACATCGCGGTGCTGCTGGAAGCCGCGGTGCGCAACACCATCCTGCAGCTGCGCGGCATCGACACGCTCAAGGATTTCATCGCGCGCCAGCGCATTGCGATGGACAGCGACAGCGATCTTTAAAGATAGCCGGCAGGCCGCCCACGCTCTCGACTGCCGTAGTTACGGTATCATTGTGCAATGCGCATAATTCTCATCACTGGTATTTCCGGTTCAGGTAAATCGGTCGCTCTTCGCGTGCTCGAAGACGCCGGTTATTTTTGCGTCGATAACCTGCCGCCCATCCTGCTGCGCGACCTGGTCGCCACCCGCATCGACGAAGGCGCGCAAATGCTGGCGGTAGCCACCGACGCCCGCAGCGCCGACTCGCTAGCCGGCCTGCCCTCGGATATCCGGCAGCTGAAAGCCGAAGGACACGACGTCAAGGTGTTCTTCCTGACCGCCCAGACCGAATCGCTGATCGCCCGTTTCTCCGAGACCCGCCGCAGCCATCCGCTATCGCACCGCCTGCGTCCCGGCCAGAATCCGGCCGACCGCCTGACCCTGACCGAGTGCATCCTGAATGAACGCGAGATGCTGGCCGGGATCGAGAGCATCGCCCACACCATCGATACGTCGAACATGAGCGCCAACCGCTTGCGCAGCTGGATCAAGGAGCTGGTCTATACCGAACCGGCGCCGCTGATCCTGCTGTTCGAATCGTTCGCCTTCAAGCGCGGCGTGCCGCTGGACGCCGACCTGGTGTTCGACGTGCGCATGCTGCCGAACCCGCATTACGACGTGAAACTGCGGCCGCTGACAGGCTGCGACCAGCCGGTGATCGCGTTCCTGGAAGACTTGCCGAAAGTAGGCGACCTGCTCAACGACATCCGCAATTTTGTCGAAAAATGGCTGCCGTCGTTCAAGGATGACAACCGCAGCTACCTGACGGTAGCCATCGGCTGCACCGGCGGCCAGCATCGCTCGGTCTACATGGTGGAGCGGCTGGCGGAATATTTCCAGGTATCCGAACGCGTGGTGCGGCGCCATCGCGAACTGGCCAGGCGCGCCGGCGACAATTAGCCGGCCGCGCAGCCCCCCGCAACGCAGTTCACTCTCTCTCCGCAGTCGACGTCACAACCTATGCCCGAAAATAATTCCTGGATACCGCTGTTCCCGCTCAACGCGGTGCTGTTTCCCGGCGGCGTCCTGCCGCTCAAGGTATTTGAAACACGCTACCTCGACATGCTGCGCGAATGCATGAGGCTGGAGCAGCCGTTCGGCGTGGTGCTGATCAAGTCGGGGCAGGAAGTCGGCAATGCCGCCGAGCCTGAAAGCGTCGGCTGCCTGACCAGGATCACCGAGTGGGACATGCAGGACCTGGGCGTGATGATGCTGCGCACCGAAGGCAGCCAGCGTTTCCGGATCGTGCAGCAGCGCGTATTGTCCGACCAGCGCCTGGAAGCGCAGGTGATGCTGATCGACTCCGACGCGGCGACGCCGCCTGACGAAGCCCACCTGCAATGCGCCAGCACCTTGAAACTGGTGATCGACGATATCAACAAGAAAGGCCGCGCCGCGCATGGCGAGAATTTCGCCAGCCCGTTTGCCTTGCCGCTGCAATTCGACAATGCCGGCTGGGTCGCCAACCGCTGGTGCGAAATCCTGCCGATTCCCTTGAAGGCGCGCCAGAAGCTGCTCGAACTGACCGACGGCCGCGAGCGGCTTGGCATAGTCCATCAATATCTGCGGCAGCACCACATCATCTGACAAGCCGCTTCAGGCAAACAGGTCCGCTTCGCGAAAAACTTCCAGCAGCAGCTTCTTGACCGGCGCCGGCAACGGCGCGTCGGCCAGCTTGTCAGCCGGATACCAGACATGGTTGGCCTGCGCGACGCTATCCAGCCGATGCTCAAGGGCGATCTGGAACGGCGCTATCTGCAATTTGAAATGGGTGAAGACGTGGGTAAACGGCTGCAGCGGCTCGCACGATGCGACCGGGCCGAAAGCTGCGGTGGCGCGATTGAGCGCGGCGTCGAAATCGTCTTTCGAGGCAAGCCCCGGCGCAATTTCCGGCAACGACAGCAAGCCGCCCCAGATGCCGCTGTCGGGACGCTGCTCCAGCAGGACCTGGCGCCGGTCGACGATCACCAGCATGCCGGTATGTTTTTCGGGAATCGCTTTTTTCGGTTTGCGCACCGGCAGCTGGCTGACCCGGTCGGTCGCCAGGGCGACGCAGCGCTGCGCCAGCGGACAGGCCTGGCAGGAAGGTTTGCTGCGTGTGCAGAGCGTCGCTCCCAGGTCCATCAGGCCCTGGGTATACGACTCCACGCCCTGCTCCGGCAACAAGGCCACGGCACGGCGCCACATCGCATCTTCGATCGGCTTGGCGCCGGGATAACCGTCGATGCCGAACACCCGGGAGAACACACGCTTGACGTTGCCGTCCAAAATCGCAGCCTGCACGCCGTAGGAAAACGCGGCAATGGCGGCCGCGGTGGAACGGCCGATGCCGGGCAGCTCTTGCAGCAGCAGCGGATCGCGCGGAAATATCCCGCCATGCTCAGCCACCACCCGCTGCGCGCAGCGATGCAGATTGCGCGCCCGGGTGTAATAACCCAGGCCGCTCCAATGCGCCATCACCTCTTCGCTAGGCGCCGCCGCCAGCGCCTGCACGTCGGGAAAGCTGGCCAGGAAACGCTGGTAGTAAGGAATCACCGCGGCCACCTGGGTCTGCTGCAGCATGATTTCCGACAGCCAGACGCGATAGGCGTCGCGTGTCTGCTGCCAGGGCAAGGCATGGCGGCCGTGCTGCTTCTGCCATGAGATCACCGCGGCGGAAAATGACGGGTCGGCAAACTGGCCGGCCGCTTCGCTGCTGTCGATAACTACACGTTTCATCTATACCGCGACTTTCATTGGCGCCATTTCCGTTCCCAGCGCATTCCTTAAATCCGTTTCCAGCGCCACCAGCGTGTTTCTTTGCGCCGTCAATTCGTTCTGCAGCATCTCCACCGACTGGATTTTTTCTTCCAGGCTGTCGATCGCCACATGCACCCGCTCGATCGAATCGGTGCGCTGCTTGAGCTGCGACTTGTGGGCGCGGATCTGCTCTTCCAGCGGCGCCATCACCACCTTGAGCCAGGCATCGACGTCGCGGTTGGCCTGCAGGAAACTCTGCTTGACGCGCGAGGCGATCGAATCGAAGAACTTCTGCATCAGCACGACCTGGCTGGTCTTCACCAGCGTCACCGTGCCGAACTGGCGATGATAGGCGGTCTCGATCACCTTGATTTCATTGCGGTACTTGTCCAGCGAAAACGGCATGGGCGTCGACAAGGCCAGCCCGTGCTCGGTCGAGAACTTGCGGTACATGATGGTCATCATTTCCGAAATTTCATCGGTCTTCTGGCCGGACAGCATCAGGTTTTCCTGCGCCTTGTCGAAAAATTCCTTGACCGCATGGCGGAAGCCGGCGGTGAACATGCTGCCTTCCATGGTCTCGCGCGTCTTGCGGATTTCTTCTTTCAGCAAGCCCATGCCGAGCGTGGTGAAGACGCCGGCCGACAGCCGCGCGAACACCATGCGCGTGCCTTGCAGCTTCAGCAGGCTTTCGTCGAATTCCTTTTTCTCGATGTCGATCCGTTTCATCATGTGGCTGATGATGGAAGTGTTCTTGCCGCGCAAGCTCTTCAATTCCAGCAGCTGCTCGACCACGCTGCGGATATGCGCCGACATCAGGGCTTGCTTGGTGACTGTCAGGTCATGGATATCGCCGATCAGCTGCGAGCGGATGATGTCGCGCTTGGCCGGGATAAGCTCGCGCGACAGGGCATTTTCCAAGGCCGGCAAGCGGCTTTTCCTCAGCAGGTCCGGCTCGCCGTTGATCTTGCCGACCAGGCCCTTCTGGGCCGACACCGGGTACACCTGCGTCTCCGCCAGGCCCAGCGTCTGCGCCACGCTCGACACCTGCTTGCTGATCTGCTGCTCGACCTCGAACGGTGAACGCAGTTCGTCCCACATGCTGTCGATCTTGTTCAGCACCACCATGCGGCCGGCGCCGCTGCCGATGTGATGGCGCCAGACATCGACGTCGCTCTTGGTGACGCCGGTGTCCGCCGCCAGGATGAACAACACCGCATGGGCGTTGGGAATCAGGTTGAGCGTCAGCTCCGGCTCGGTGCCGATCGCGTTCAGGCCCGGCGTATCGATGATCACCAGTCCTTCTTTCAGCAAGGGATGCGGGAAGTTGACGATGGCATGGCGCCATTGGGAAATCTCGACCCGCCCCAGCACGTCGACCGCCAGGGCCGCGTCCGGATCGTCTTCGTCGTACAGGCCGTAGCGCTTGGCTTCTTCCACCGGCACCCATTTGGTCAGGCTGACCTGCTTGAATGCTTCCAGCATGCCGTCGGTGGAGGATATATCCAGCGGCAACACGGTCCAGACGTGATGAGCGCCCTTGTAATCGCTGGTCGACTGCGATTCGGCCCGGGTTTCTATCGGCAGCAGGCGGATGCATGACGGGAAGGACGCGTCATACAGCAGCTCGGTCGGGCACATGGTAGTGCGGCCGGCGGCGGACGGCAGGATGCGCTGGCCATAGTCGGCGAAAAAGATGGCGTTGATCAGTTCTGACTTGCCGCGCGAAAATTCCGCCACGAATGCGATCGACAATTTGTCGTCGGTAAGGCGCGCCAAGGCTCGGCTGATACGCTGTTCGCTGGCCACGTCCGACAATTTCGAGGCGCTGGCCCACGTCTGGTAACGCCGCAGTGCACTGGCTACGCCGGTGCGCCATTCACTGTATTCCTGGAATTTTTGGACTAGATTGCTCACTATCTCTCTCGCCTATTTTCTCTGATATTTATCTCTGACATTTTTTGCAATAAAACGTCGAACGCTGCCCTTGTTTGATCTGCGTAATCAGGGTGCCGCAATTTCTACACGGCAACCCAGCACGATCATAGACGAAATAACTCTGTTGGAAGTAACCGGATTGCCCATCGGCCCCAATAAAATCACGTAAAGTGCTGCCGCCCTTGTCAATTGCGGCCGCTAAGATTATCCGAATGGCATCAACCAGCCGTTCATAACGTGCCAGGCTGATGCGATGGGCCGGCGTTTTGGGATTGATGCCGGCGCGGAACAGGCTTTCGGACGCATAGATATTGCCTACCCCGACCACGATATCGCCGGCCAGCAGCACTTGCTTGATCGGCGCGCTGCGGTTGCGGGTCTTTTGAAACAGGATCTGCGCCGAAAAGACATCTTCCAGCGGCTCCAGCCCCAGCCCGGCCAGCAGCACATGCTGCTCCACCGGCCCGTCGGCGTCGGCATGCCAGAGCACCGCGCCGAAACGGCGCGGATCGGTCAGCCGCAGCAGCTGGCGGCCGACCGCCAGGTCGAAGTGGTCGTGCTTTTGCGGCTCAACGCCGAGTTCCAGGATCCGCAGGTGGCCCGACATGCCCAGGTGGATGATCACGGTGCCATGGTCGAAACGCAGCAGCAGGTATTTGCCGCGGCGGCCGGTGCCGCGCACCTTGCGGCCGACCAGCAGCGCCGGCAGGTCTAGCGGAAACGGCCAGCGCAAGCCGCGGTGGCGAAAGGTGACGGCAGTCACCACGCGGCCGTCGAGATGCGGCGCGACGCCGCGGCGGGTGACTTCTACTTCAGGTAATTCTGGCATCGTCAGGCATCGTTGGAAAAGCGCGTCCGGAATGAAATGGCATAATCGGCTATAAACTTTTTGAAACAAATCCAGGGGCGGCCGCTGCGCGCTGCTCTCTGGTTGGGCGTAAAATCAAGCTTACCTTTGAATGCCAGGACATATCCCTTGAAAAAAACCCTTGCCATTGTAACGCTCTCTACCTTGCTGTCGGCTTGCGCCGGTGTAACGCCAGGCAACGATGCCGCAAATCCTGCTGCCAGCACGCCGCCTGCGGCTACTCCTGCAGCAAGTCCCGAGCAGATCGCAAGCCGCAAGCTGGCAACCAGGGCAACCCCGGTCAAACCGCCGGAAGAACATCTGCCGGCGGTGCCGCTGACCAAGGAAATCCTGTTCAAGGTGCTCAGCTCCGAAATCGCTTTCCAGCGCGGCAACTGGCAATCCGCATACGTCACGCTGCTGGGAGCCGCCCAGCAGACGCGCGATCCGCGCCTGGCCCGACGCGCGGCGGAAATGGCGCTGAGCGCAAAACAGGCCAGCGAAGCGCTGGTGGCCATCCGCCTGTGGCGTGAACTGGCTCCCGATTCCGAAGAGGCAACCCAGTATTACCTCGGCTTCATCATGCTCAGCAACAACCTGGCGGAAGCCAAGCCGATCCTTGAAAAGCGCCTGCAAGATGCGCCGCCGCAAGCGCGCGGGGTCATGATGCTGCAGATCCAGCGCTTGCTGGCGCGGGCGCAGGACAAGGCCGGCGCGTTCGCCCTGCTCGAGCAGCTGGTCACGCCTTACACGGCGATGCCGGAAGCGCATCTGGCGCTGGCGCAGGAGGCCTTCAGCATAGGCAACAGCACCCGCGCCCAGGAAGAAGCGAAAATTGCACTGAACCTGAAACCCGACTCTGAACTGGCGATCCTGACCAGCGCGCAAGTCGCGGGCGACAATACCGAAGTCGAACGCATCCTCACCGATTTCCTCAAGAAATATCCCGGCTCGCGTGAAGTGCGGGTGGCCTATGCACGCACCCTGATCGACCAGAAGCAATACGAAAAAGCCCGCAGCCAGTTTGAAATCCTGCTCAAGAGCGACAAGCAGGACGCCACCACCCTGCTCGCGCTGGGCCTGCTGAATGCGCAGATCGGCGACACCAAGGCTGCCGAACGCTACCTGGTCAGCTATATCGACCAGCTGGCCAAGCATCCGGACGAAGCGCGCGACAGCACCCAGGCGCTGCTGATCCTGGCGCAGATTGCGGCAGACCGGAATGACACCGACGCCGCACTGAAATGGCTGGCGCAAGTCGAGCCGGGCGACGCCTACCTGGACGCCCAGCTGCGGCGCGCCCAGCTGCTGTCCAAACGCGGCGACCTGGACGGCGCACGGCGCGTGCTGGCCGAGATCGACACCAATGGCGAACGCGAGAAAACCCAGGTAACCCAGGTGGAAGCCCAATTGCTGCGCGACGCCAACCGTCCGCAGGAAGCGTTCAAGGTCCTGGAAACCGCGCTCAAGACGCAGCCCGACAATCCCGACCTGCTGTACGACTACGCCATGGCGGCAGAAAAGCTGAACAACCTGGGCACCATGGAAACCGCGCTGCGCAAACTGATCGCGCTGGCGCCGGAAAACCAGCAGGCGTACAACGCCCTCGGCTACTCGCTGGCCGACCGCAATATCCGCTTGCCGGAAGCGCTGACGCTGATCCAGAAAGCGCTGACGCTGGCGCCGCAGGACCCGTTCATCGTCGACAGCATGGGCTGGGTGCAATACCGCCTGGGCAACCTGGGCGAAGCCGAGACCCGGCTGCGCACCGCCTACAGCTTGATGCCCGATCCGGAAATCGCCGTGCACCTCGGTGAAGTCCTGTGGGTCAAGGGACAAAAAACCGATGCGCAAAAACTGTGGCGCGAAGTGCAGCAGAAAGATCCGCAAAACGACGCCCTGAAAAACACCCTGGCGCGGCTGGGCGCCAGATTATGATGCGGGCGCCCGGCAAGAACGCTTGGCAGGCACTGCCGGCGATGCGGCGCGGCGCGCTGCTTGCCGCGGCGGCGGCTGCCATGGCGCTGAGCGGCTGCAGCACCCTGCCGCAATCGTCCGCGCCGGCTGCCACCGCGGCCAGCGGTGCGGCGCGGCAATACCACCAGTCCATCGATGTCAGCGGCCGCCTGTCGATCCGCTATCAGCAAGACGGCAAGGAACAGGCCATGCACGGCAGCTTCACCTGGGCCCAAGGCAAGCAGGAAACCGTGATCACCCTGCTCTCGCCGCTGGGACAGACCCTGGCCACCATCAATATCGCGGCTGACCAGGCGACCCTCAAGCAAAGCGGCCAGCCTGCGCGCAGCGCCGGCGATGTCGACGCCCTGACGGTGCAAGCCCTGGGCTGGCCCCTGCCGATCGCCGGCCTGCGCGACTGGCTGCAAGGCTTCGGCCAGAACGCCGCCGGCCAGCGCTTCAGCGCCGCGCCATCCGCGGCCGCGGATGACGGCTTCAGCGTCACCACCGCCGACAAATGGCTGATCCAGTACACCAACTGGCAAGACCAGAACAACGGCGCCGAAAGTTATCCGAAACGGATAGACCTGGCCCGCAATACCGCACAAGCCGGCGAAGTTGCAATCCGCATCGTCATCGACAGCCGCCAACCACACTGAAACCCGCAATGACCCGCACGCTGAACAACTGCCCGGCGCCAGCCAAGCTGAACCTGTTTTTACACGTTACCGGACGCCGCCCGGATGGTTATCACCTGCTGCAAACCGTGTTCCAGCTGGTCGATTTCAGCGACCTGCTGCATTTCCAGACGCGCGCCGACGACCAGATCCGGCGCACCACCGAGATTCCGGGCGTGCCGCAAGAAAGCGACCTGATCGTACGCGCCGCCAGGCTGCTGCAAAACGCGATCCGGGAACGCAGCGGCGCCGGCGGATTCGGCGCCGACATCGCCATTGAAAAAAAACTGCCCATGGGCGGCGGGCTGGGCGGCGGCTCCTCCGACGCCGCCACCACGCTGATGGCGCTCAACCACCTGTGGCAAGGCGGCCTGTCGCGCGAGGAATTGATGGTTTTGGGCCTGCAGCTGGGCGCCGATGTGCCGTTTTTCCTGTTCGGCCGAAATGCGTTTGCAGAAGGAATCGGAGAAAGCCTGCAAAAGCTTGACACGCCCGACCTATGGTTCGTTATAATTCAGCCCGGCGTAACAATTCCGACCGCATTAATTTTTTCATCATCGGAATTGACAAGGAATACGAAACCCGTCAAAATGACGGACTTTTCGATAGCTAGCAAAAAGTTCTTCGGAAAAAACGATCTGGAACCCGTGGCCGCCAGGCAGTTCCCGGAAGTTGCGGATGCCATAAAATGGCTAGGCAATCATGGAGATGCCAGAATGACCGGATCCGGCGCCTGTGTTTTTTGTAGTTTTACGCAAGAAAAACAGGCAGATGAGGTACTGAAATTGGTGCCGGGTCACTGGAAAGCATGGAAGGCCAAGGCGATGCAGGAACATCCGCTCGCAGGACTGGCAGATCGTTGAAAAGGTAATACAGAATTCGGTTTAGCATCAGATTCAAGCGCTGTTTTGATATGCGGCGCGGATTTATGATAGACAACAAGTTGCGTAGGGGAATCGCCAAGCTGGTTAAGGCACTGGATTTTGATTCCAGCATTCCAAGGTTCGAATCCTTGTTCCCCTGCCATTAAATACGGACAAGAATGTCCAGCAAGAAATAGTGTCATTGCGGGTCTTACAGCGGCAGCCGATTTAGCCGCTTCAGAAATACAACAACAGCACACAGCGAATACCTAAGCCGCCAACGCAAGACTAGAATAGTCGGGCATTGTCGGCTTTTCAACTTTTTAACGACTGTATCCAGGGATCTCCATGGCAAACGAAAACCTGATGGTTTTTACCGGCAACGCAAACCCGGAACTAGCTATTGGAGTTGCCAAGCAACTCGGTATCCCGCTAGGCAAAGCCAACGTCACCAAATTCTCCGACGGCGAAGTAATGGTCGAGATCAACGAGAACGTGCGTGGCAAGGATGTCTTTGTGCTGCAATCGACTTGCGCGCCGACCAATGACAACCTGATGGAAATCATGCTGATGGTCGATGCGCTGAAGCGCGCATCGGCTGGCCGCATCACCGCCGCGATTCCTTATTACGGCTATGCGCGCCAGGACCGCCGCCCGCGTTCGGCGCGGGTTGCGATTTCAGCCAAGGTAGTGGCCAACATGTTGCAGGAAGCCGGTGTCGAACGCGTCCTGATCATGGATCTGCATGCTGACCAGATCCAGGGTTTCTTCGACATCCCGGTCGACAATATTTATGCATCGCCGATTTTGCTGGGCGACCTGGTAAGCAAGAACTACGACGACCTGCTGGTCGTTTCGCCGGACGTCGGCGGCGTGGTGCGCGCCCGGGCGCTGGCAAAACGCCTGAACTGCGACCTGGCGATCATCGACAAGCGCCGGCCGAAGGCGAATGTGTCGGAAGTCATGAACATCATCGGTGAAGTCGAAGGCCGCAACTGCGTGATCATGGATGACATGGTCGATACCGCCGGCACCCTGACCAAGGCCGCTGAAGTATTGAAAGAGCGCGGCGCCAAGAAAGTGGTGGCTTACTGTACGCACCCTGTGCTGTCCGGCCCCGCCCTCGAGCGCATCGTCAATTCGCCGCTGGACGAGCTGGTGGTGGTCGACACCATCCCGCTGTCGGCGGAAGCCAAGGCTTGCGGCAAGATCCGCCAGTTGTCATGCGCGGAGCTGCTGGCTGAAACGTTCAAGCGTATTACCAAAGGCGACTCGGTCATGTCGCTGTTTGCAGAATAGTTTTTATCGTCCTTGCCGCTGGCGACAGTTGCAAGGACGACCTTAAATCCCCTGGTCGCGGGGGATTTCTACCGCCGGACACCAAATCAAATGGTCCGGCACACAATGGAGCTTCAAAATGAAAGTAATCGCATTTGTACGCAAAGAGCAGGGGACCGGAGCGAGCCGCCGCCTGCGCAATGCTGGCCAGACACCAGGTATCGTTTATGGTGGTTCCGACGCGCCGGTCAATATCTCGCTGGACCACAACGCGCTGTACCACGCGCTGAAAAAAGAAACTTTCCACTCCTCGATCCTCGATCTCGAAATCGACGGCAAGGTACAGAAAGTCCTGCTGCGCGACTTTCAGGTCCACGCATACAAGCAACTGGTCCTGCACGCTGACTTCCAGCGCGTTGATGCCAAACAGGCAATTCACGTGAAAGTGCCTCTGCACTTCATCAATGCAGACGTAGCTCCTGCAGTGAAACTGTCCGGCGCCATCATCAGCCACGTTTTTGCTGAACTGGAAGTAACCTGCCTGCCAGCCGACCTGCCAGAGTTCATCGAAGTCGACCTGACCAACATCGAAGTCGGCCACTCGATCCACTTGGCTGACCTGAAGCTGCCTAAGGGCGTTTCCGCAGTGTCGCAAGAGAACCTGACTATCGCTACTGCATCGATCCCTGCAGGCAAGGTCGAAGCTGACGCGCCAGCGGCCGAAGCACCAGCTGCCGATGCTCCTGCTGCCGACAAGAAGTAATAGCAAGCTATTTGCCAGAGCAGTTTTCTGGCCGTAGCCAGCAACCTGAGACCCGCCTTCATGGCGGGTTTTTTATTGTTGGCTGCTGTCTTCTTCTATAATTTGCGCAAGCCATCCATACGAAAATCAATAGCCCATGTCTATCCGCCTCATCGCCGGCCTCGGCAATCCCGGACCGGAATACGAGCAAACGCGCCACAACGCCGGTTTCTGGCTGGTCGACAATCTCGCCAACGACCTCGGCCGCAAGCTGGCCCGGGAAGCGCGCTTCAACGCCCTGGTCGCCAAGACCAGCATCGCCGGCCAGGAAGTCTGGCTGCTGGAGCCGCAGACGTTCATGAACCGCTCCGGCCAGTCGGTCGGCGCGCTGGCGCGTTTCTACAAGATCGCAGCGGACGAGATACTGGTGGTGCACGATGAGCTGGACCTGCCGCCCGGCAGCGCCAAGCTGAAAAAAGGCGGTTCGTCCGGCGGGCACAATGGCTTGAAAGACATCACGGCCGCGCTCGGCACCCAGGATTACTGGCGCCTGCGGCTGGGCATCGGCCATCCGCGCACGCTGAACCTGCAGCAGGTGGTGGCCGATTTCGTGCTGCACCGGCCGCGCAAGGACGAGCAGGTTCCCATCGAAGAAGCGATTGCCGACAGCCTGAAGATCATCCCGCTGCTATGCGAAGGCAAATTCGAAGCGGCGACCATGCAATTGCATACCGCCAAATAACTGCGCGCTGCCGGCAATTCCGCGACCTGAAGTCATACGACCGAGAAAAGAGATCAAATTGAAGATTGAAGAAGTGCAAACTGTCAGCGCTCTGCCAAACGGCATTCTCAATATTTCCCAGGAACGGTCGACCGCTCTTGCCCGCAACGGCTTGCTGGCGATAGCAGTACTATTTTTACTATGGATTTTCTGGAACGCATTCCACGCGGTTCCCTCGGCGGACGACTTCTGCTATGGCTTTGGAGCGCAAAGCCGCGGCGTTTTCCAAAATGTGGTGACAGAATATCTGACCTGGGGAGGCCGCTATACGCCGGCATTGCTGATCAGCGCATTTGCAGTCTCGGACCAGGTGTTGCTGCACCATTACTACATCGTGCCATTGCTTATCCTGGCGCTGAACTTCCTGGCTGCGCGCCATTTTTTGTCGGCAGCGGGTATCAAGGACACCGCTTTCCTCCTGCTTTTCTTTGTCATGCTGATGGCGACGTTCCGCGTGCGGGAATCGTTGTTCTGGCTGGCCGGCGGCGCAACCTATGGCATCTCTTGCGCACTTTTCCTGGGCTTGATCGCTGAAGAATTGCGCATATTCCGCGGAAATGCTGCCCTTTCAGGGAAACGCATTGCTGTATTGTCGCTGGCGAGCGTGTTGCTGGCCAGTTTTAACGAAACGGTCATGCTGGCCCACATCGCGCTGCTGTTTCCTCTCGTGATTTGCTGCTTCGTACGGAAAACGGACAGGGCTGTCGCCTGCATATTGGCAGCGGCGATCATCGGCGCCATTATTTCGGGAGCTGCTCCAGGTAATTTCTTGCGGGCTGCAACAATGCCGCAACACATCAACGTAGTGCTGGCCGTCTGGAGTTCCCTCAAGCTGATCCTGGTTAAATACGTGGCTTCGTTTCTGGTAAGCCTGCTGCTCGTTTATTGTTTCTTCGCGCTGGTCAAGCCACGCAGGGAAATCGCATTCCCGGCTCGCGTGATATTCGGATTCTCGGTGTTCCTGGCGCTGGCCCTGTGGGCAAGCATCTTTGCCAGGACATTTGTCCTCAATGACCTCGGGCCGGAGCGCGCGAGAACGATCGACTTCATGCTGGTAAACGCCATGGCGTTCCTGATTGCCGCCCATCTTCATGCGCGGCGCCGCCCTGCCGGTCAGCAGAAACGCAAATCCGCGATGGCCGGCGCCCTCTTTGCCGGCGCGGCTGCGCTGGTCGTGGCGTCGGGTTTCATCTTCTATCCAAACCACACATGGCGACCTGTTGTCGAGGGCATGACTGCATCCGCCGATTTGAAATCCCTCCTGTCGGCTCGTTTTGCCGCGGCTGGACAAGCAAGAGGAAAGTCACTGGAAGTCGAAGGATATACGCACGAACCGAAACCGATCACCTTCTTCAATGAAATCAAAGCCAGCCCCGCGGAATGGGAAAATGTTTGTTTTGCCCGTTATTTCGGACTGACCGAGGTACGCTTACGGACAAAATCGGAATGAAGGCGGGACCGAAAGCGGGGCCGCAAGGGGGATTCCGGGCCAGCGATCTCCACCCGATGTCCGGCGGCCTTTACCGTCGGCCTTTGGATAAGCGCCCCCGACAGAGTTACAATTGACATATTTGGGAATAGGGCACGGAAAAAACGGCAAAACGTGCTCGGCCTGTCCCGGTTTTAATTTTCACTGTGCAACTTCAATTCAGCCTAACTCAATCGTAGTTGGCTTGTAAAACGAATATAAAACACAGCTAACCTATTATTGATTTAGAAAGTTTTTCCATGAGTCTCAAATGCGGCATCGTCGGCCTCCCTAACGTCGGCAAATCTACCCTCTTCAATGCCCTGACCAAGGCAGGCATTCCTGCCGAGAACTACCCTTTCTGCACCATCGAGCCGAACGTCGGCATGGTTGAGGTGCCTGATCCTCGCCTCAAGGCGCTGGCCGAGATCGTCAAGCCGGAGCGCATCCTGCCTGCCACCGTGGAATTCGTCGATATCGCCGGACTGGTGGCCGGCGCTTCCAAGGGTGAAGGCCTGGGCAACCAGTTCCTCGCCCATATCCGCGAAACCGACGCTATCGTCAACGTGGTGCGCTGCTTTGAAGACGACAACGTGATCCACGTCGCCGGCAAGATCAATCCGCTGGACGACATCGATGTGATCCAGACCGAGCTGGCGCTGGCCGACATGGGCACGGTGGAAAAAGCCATCCATCGCGAAAACAAGAAAGCCCGTTCAGGCGACAAGGATGCCGCCAAGCTGGTGGCCCTGCTGGAACGCCTGATGCCGGAACTGGACCAGGCCAAGCCGGTGCGCGCCTGCGGCCTCGACGCGGAAGAAATGGCCCTGATCAAGCCGCTGTGCCTGATCACCGCCAAGCCGGCCATGTATGTCGCCAACGTTTCCGACCACGGCTTCACCAACAATCCCCTGCTGGACCAGCTGACTGCTTACGCTGCCTCGCAGAACGCCCCTATCGTCGCCATCTGCGCCGCCATCGAATCGGAAATCGCCGACCTCGACGAAGCCGACAAGCACGAATTCCTGGCCGACATGGGCATGGAAGAACCTGGCCTGGACCGCCTGATCCGCGCCGCCTTCAAGCTGCTCGGCCTGCAGACCTACTTCACCGCCGGCGTCAAGGAAGTGCGCGCATGGACCATCCATGTCGGCGACACCGGCCCGCAAGCGGCAGGCGTGATCCACACCGACTTCGAACGCGGCTTCATCCGCGCCCAGACCATAGCCTACGATGACTTCATCAGCCACAAGGGTGAACAAGGCGCCAAGGAAGCCGGCAAGATGCGCGCCGAAGGCAAGGAATACGTGGTCAAGGATGGCGATGTCTTGAATTTCCTGTTTAACGTCTAAGTCTCCGTCGCAAAAAACAAGCCCGGTCCCGTCTCGCAAGACGGCGCCGGGCTTTTTTTAGCGGCGGCATTTTGTTAACAAACGTCACAACCGCGGCCATTGCTCAATAAATCCGATACAAACCGCTGCAAATTTACTAGACTATCCAGAACCCGCAAACCAAAGAGCGACGATGGACAGAGTAGAAACCATGCAAGTGTTCGTGCGGGTGGCCGAAACCGGCAGCTTCACCAAGGCCGCCGATGGCCTGGGACTGCCGCGCGCCACCGTCTCGGCCGCGATCCAGCAGCTGGAAGCCAGCCTGGGCGCGCGCCTGCTACAGCGCACCACGCGCCGGGTTCACCTGACGCAGGATGGCAGCGCCCTGCTTGAACGCTGCCACCAGCTGCTGTCCGATTTTGAAGAGATATCGGGACTGTTCAAACAAACCCCGGCGCAAGCCAGCGGCAAACTCAAGGTGGATGTCCCCAGCCGCCTCGCCAGGCTGGTGGTGGCTCCCGCCTTGCCGGAATTCTTCAAGCTGTATCCCGACATTGAACTGGAACTGCGCTGCACCGACCGCTCCATCAACCTGATCCAGGAAGGCGTCGATTGCGTGGTGCGCGTCGGCCAGCTGGAAGACAGCAGCCTGGTTGCGCGTCCGCTGGGCCAGTTTGAACTGATCAACTGCGCCAGCCCGGCCTACCTGCGGCAGCATGGCGTGCCGGCGACGCCGTCGGAACTGGCGCGGCACTGGGCGATCAGCTACATGTCGCCCACCAGCGGCCGCAACGCGCCTTGGGAATATATCGAGGACGGCGTGCTCAACACCGTGGAAATGCGCAGCCGCATGGCGGTCAACAACGCCGAAACCTATATCGCCTGCTGCCTCGCCGGCCTGGGTTTGATCCAGATACCGGCCTACGACGTGCGCGGCCATATCCGCGCAGGCGAACTGCAGGAAGTCATGCCGCAAGCGCGCGCCAGCGCCATGCCGGTCTATGCGCTATACCCGCACCGGCGCCATCTGTCGCGCCGGGTGCAGGTATTCATAGACTGGATAGAGAGCCTGCTGCTGCTGCACCGATAGCAGCACTTATTTAGCGGCCTGTTTGACTGGATCGCCGGGACAAGGTCCGCCGGCTGCCGCCCAGGCCTGCAGCTTCTGCACGAATTCTTCGTGGGACATCACCGGCGTGGTACGGCCTGCTCCGGGATTCCATGCCCACAAGACCAGAGGATCGGTCTTCATGTGCTCGATCACTTCATCCATGGTTTTGCGGTTGCCGTTCTTGCTCGGATCTTTCATCGACTGGCAAATCAGCACCTTGCTCAGCGACTGCCAGGCCATGCTGACCGGCGCCATCTTCCAGTGCGGCGCGCCGGGCACCTTGCCGTCGGCGCTGTTGCCGGCCTGGTGGCAGGCAGCGCATTGCAGGGTCGCGACGCCGCTGTCGTGCGGGCCGCGCATCACCATCTGCGCGTGCTCGATGCCGATGTCTTTCTGGTGCGGCGCCTGCACCTGGTGGCAGTTCAGGCAGCGCGGCCCCATCACCACGCTGGCGATCGGCTCGAACAATTGCTGCCCGGTCGGCGCAGGACTTTGCTGGGCCAGCGCCGCGGCGCAGCTCAGCAGCAAGGCAGGCAGTGCGCCAAGCATATTGAGATATTTCATCGCGTCACCCTATGCAATCTGGAACTGATGGTTTTTCAGCGGCAGCGAACGTATGCGCTCGCCGGTTGCGAAAAATATGGCGTTCGCCAAGGCCGGAGCGACGCAAGCGACCGCCGGCTCGCCCACTCCGCCGGGATGCGCGCTGCTCGGCACCAGGATCACTTCGATCCTGGGCGTCTGGTACATGCGCAGCACCGGATAGTCGTCGAAATTGCTTTGCTCGACCACGCCGTTCTTCAAGGTGATCTCGCCAAACAAGGCCGAAGACAAACCGAACACCACGCTCGACTCCATCTGCGCCCGCACCAGGTCGGCGTTCACCACCACGCCGCAATCGATGGCGCAGAACACCTTGTGCACGGTGAGCTTGCGCTCCTTGTCGACGCTGGCTTCGACCGCCATGGCGACAAAGCTGCCATAGGAATCGTGCACCACGATGCCTCTGTGCACGCCGTTTGCCGCCGGCTGCGGCCAGGAACAAGCTTTTGCCACGGCATCCAGCACGCCCAGGTGGCGCGGCTTGTCTTTCAGCAGTGCGCGCCGGAACTGGTAGACATCCTTGCCCGCCGCATGCGCCAGCTCGTCGATGAAGGTTTCCACCGCATAGGCATTGAACGAATGTCCCACCGAACGCATCCACAGCACCGGAACCTGGTAGTGCGTGGTGTGCAGGTCGACCATGACATTCGGGATGGCGTAGGGAATGTCCTGCGCGCCCTCGGTCGATAGGGAATCGATGCCGTCCTTGACGATAAACGGCTCCATGATGCTGCCGCCGCCGATCGACTGCACCGCGATCCTGTCGGTCCATGAAGTGACCTGCCCCTGTTCGTCCAGGGTTGCGCTCAGGCGGCAATACGACGCGGGACGGTAGTAGCCGCCCTTGATGTCCTGGTCGCGGGTCCAGACCACTTTCACCGGCTTCTTCAGGTCCTGCGCCACCGCCTTGGCGACGTGCGCGGCATCGACCACTACGTCAAATCCCAGGCTGGAGCGGCGGCCGAACCCGCCGCCGGTGAACATGGTGTTCAGCTTGACCTGCTCCGGCTTCATCCCGAGCACCGCCGCAATCGCCTGCTGGTCGCCGCCCGGCCATTGCGTGCCCAGCCATACTTCGCAGCCGTCGGCGCGCACATCGAACACGGCGTGCAGCGGCTCCATGGTGGCGTGGGTCAGGTAGGGGAACTGGTAGTCCGCCGTGAAGCTCTGTTTTGCATTCTTTCGGGCCGCGGCCACGTTGCCGTCGTTGCGCGCCGCCGTGCCGGCCACATCCATCAGCTGCCGGTAGACGATGCTTTGCATGTCCGACGACACCCGCTCGCCCACCACGGCATCCCACTCGATCGCCAGCGCATCGCGCCCCAGCTTGGCCGCCCAGAAATCCTTGGCGACTACCGCTATGCCCGCCGGCACCTGGTACACGCCAAGCACGCCGGCAACCTGGCGCGCCTTGCTATCGTCAAAGCTGCGCACCTTGCCCTTGAAAATCGGCGGGCGCGCAATCAAGGCGGTCAGCATGCCGGGCACCATCACGTCCATGCCGAATTTCGCGCTGCCGTCCGACTTGGTCCTGCCGTCCAGGCGCTTGACGGGACGGCCGATGATCTTGAAATCCCGGGGATCTTTCAGCACCACCTTCTCGGGCGCCGCCAGCCCGGCCGCTTCCGAGGCCAGCTCACCGTAGCTGGCGCTGCGGCCGCTGGCGGCGTGGATCACCCGGCTCTTTTCCGCATGCAGGCTGGCGCTGTCGACGTTCCAGCGCCTGGCTGCGGCCGCCAGCAATATCGCCCGCACCGCCGCTCCCGCCTTGCGCTGCGGCTCGTATTGCGCCATGGTGGTGATGCTGCCGCCGGTAAGTTGCGTATGCATGAGGGGATGGGCATACGCAGGCGCCGTCGGCGACTGTTCCCAGCGCACCTTGTCCCAGTCGGCATCCAGTTCTTCCGCCACCAGCATCGGCAAGGCGGTAGAAACACCCTGGCCCATTTCGGTGTGGCCGACGATGACGGTGATCCAGTTATCCGGCGTGATGCGGACGAAGGCGTTAGGCTGCAGCGCTGCCCCGGCTTGCGGCGTGGCGGCGATGGCGCCGCGCATGGTGCTGCTCATGTGCCAGCCGACCAGCATGCCGCCGCCGACCAGGGCGCTCACCTGCAGAAACCCGCGGCGCGAAATTTGGGGAGGATTGGCTATGCTCATTTTTTTGCTCCGCCCTGTGCAACGCTATGTATGGCGGCGCGGATGCGCGGGTACATGCCGCAGCGGCAGATGTTGCCCGACATGGCCTGGTCGATATCCGTGTCGCTTGGCTTTGGCGTGCTGGCCAGCAAGGCAACCGCTGCCATCACCTGCCCCGACTGGCAGTAGCCGCATTGCGGCACATTCAGCTCTTCCCAGGCTTGCTGCACCTTCTTGCCCAGCGGGTGGTCGCCGATAGCCTCGATCGTGGTGATTTTCCTGCCTTCCAAGGCCGCCGCCGGCGTCACGCAAGAACGCACCGGCAACCCGTCCACATGCACGGTGCAGGCGCCGCACAGGGCAGCGCCGCAGCCGAACTTGGTGCCCGTCATGGCAAGTTCGTCGCGCAAGACCCATAACAGCGGTTTCTGATTGGACGCATCGACCTGATGCGCAGTGCCATTGATATTGAGTGTAGTCATCACGCTTCCCTTGTTTATCGCACACGGATCAAATCGCTGTTTTTTGCAGGCCAGACAGGCAGTGCGATTAATTTTAAGTTAATTAAAAGCTGGAAATAGACACATTTCCTGTATGCAGTGTTCACAAATGCCGACCAATACCCCTACCCAAGATTCATGGTCCTGTACTTTTTTTTCGACAAAAAAAAGTACAGCAATTGAGAAATGTGTAACTGTGCTCTAAATCTACCGCGCCTACTGTATGTGCTACCGCAGCAATGCCCTGGCTACACTCCACCTGACCCTGCGCGTTTTGCGCAAGCGCCGAACCCGCGTTACAGGCCGGCAGCGCCACAAGGAATGAAATTGAGCGACCAGAAGATCGAGCAGTACAACCACCCCGCCGGCGGCTGGGGCGCCCTCAAATATGTGGCCCTGCATCTGCTGAAGGAAAAAGTGCCGGGCGGCGGGATACGCACCCTGCTGAAACAAAACCAGCCGGACGGCTTCGATTGCCCCGGCTGCGCCTGGCCGGACCGCGATCACGCATCGACCTTCGAGTTCTGCGAAAACGGCGTCAAGGCGGTGGCGGCAGAAGCCACCTCCAAGCGCGTTACCGCGGACTTTTTTGCGCAGAACAGCGTCAGCGCCCTGCTGCGGCAATCGGACTATGAACTGGAAGAACACGGCCGCCTGACCGAACCGATGGCGTATGACGCCGCCAGCGACAAATACCGGCCCATTTCCTGGCAAGACGCGTTCACCCTGATGAGCGATCACCTGAACGCGCTGGACGATCCGAACCAGGCCTCGTTCTACACCTCCGGCCGCACCAGCAATGAAGCGGCGTTCCTGTACCAGCTGTTCGTGCGCGAATACGGCACCAACAATTTTCCCGACTGCTCCAACATGTGCCACGAGCCGACCAGCGTCGGCTTGCCCGAAACCGTAGGCGTCGGCAAAGGCACGGTGACGCTGGACGATTTCGACCTGGCCGACACTTTCCTGATCTTCGGCCAGAATCCGGCCACCAACCACCCGCGCATGATGGGCGAGCTGCGCGAGTGCGCCAAGCGCGGCGCCGCCATCGTTTCCATCAATCCCTTGCGCGAACGCGGCCTGGAACGTTTCTCCAGCCCGCAACACCCGTCCGACATGCTGTCGCGCAGCGGCACCGCGATCAGCAACATGTTCATCCGCCCTACCCTGTGCGGCGACCTGGCGCTGGTCAAAGGCGTGATCAAGCGCGTGCTGGAGCTGGACGACCAAGCCCTGCAGGACAATGGCGAACGCGTCATCGACGTCCAGTTCATCGCCGAGCACACCGCTTACTTTGAAGAATTCGCCGCCGATATCCGCGCCGAAAGCTGGGACGACATCGTCACCGAATCCGGCGTCGGCAGGGACGACATCGAACGCCTGACCCAGGTGTACGTGCGCGGCAAGAACGTGATCGCCACCTGGGGCATGGGCCTGACCCAGCACAAGCATGGCGTGGCGACGATCCAGATGGTGTCCAACCTGATGCTGTTGCGCGGCAATATCGGCCGTCCCGGCGCCGGCCTGTGCCCGGTGCGCGGCCACTCCAACGTGCAGGGCGACCGCACCGTCGGCATCGACGAAAAGCCGACCGCCGCTTTCCTCGACCGCATCGAAAAAGTGTACGGCTTCAAGCCGCCGCGCGAACACGGGCTCGACGTGGTCGGCACCATTGAAGCCATGCTGCAAGGCCAGGTCAAGGTTTTCATCGGCCTCGGCGGCAATTTCGCCATGGCGACGCCCGACACCCCGCGCACCTGGGAAGCGCTGCAGTCTTGCGCGCTGACCGTGCACATCACCACCAAGCTGAACCGCAGCCACCTGATCCACGGCAAGGAAGCCTTGATCCTGCCGACCATGGGCCGCACCGAAATCGACATCCAGGCAAGCGGCGCACAAGGCGTGACGGTAGAAGATTCGATGAGCATGGTGCACATTTCCTACGGCATCAACAAACCGGTGGCCAAGACCTGCCTGTCCGAAATCGACATCGTGGCGCGCCTGGCGCACGCCACGCTCAAGGACAGCCGCATACAGTGGCTGGACTACGTCAAGGATTATTCCCTGATCCGCGACGACATCGAAAAAGTGTACGACGCCTTCAAGGATTACAACGCGCGCATCAAGCATCCGGGCGGTTTCCACCTGGGCGTCGCTTCGCGCGAACGGATCTGGAAAACCGCCAGCGGCCGCGCCCAGTTCATCGTCCATGCGATTCCCAAGGACACGCCGATCCACCAGGCGCGGCGCAAATACGGGCCCGAGCTGATGACCCTGATGACGACCCGCTCGCACGACCAGTACAACACCACCATCTACGGGCTCGACGACCGCTACCGCGGCGTGTTCGGGCAGCGGCGCGTAGTGTTCGCCAACCTGCTCGACATCCAGATGCTGGGTTTCGCGCCGGGCGACTGGGTCGACCTGGTCGGCGTCTGGGACGACGGCATCGAACGCCGCGCCGACCGTTTCCTGCTGGTGGAATACGATATCCCGCGCGGCTGCATCAGCAGCTACTATCCGGAAACCAATCCGCTGGTGCCGCTCAACAGCTTTGCGGATAAAGCGCGGACGCCGACCTCGAAGTCGATCCCGGTGCTGATGCGCCGTTCCATGCAGATGGCTGCGTAACATCATGATGGACTGCGCATGATGGACTGGGACGAACAGCTTGACGATGCGGTGCTGGCGATCTTGTCCGCTCTCCATGCCGAAGCTAGCGGCGAGCGCTGCCACAACCAACGGAGCAACTACGCCGAACCGGGAATGTCGCTGGCAAAGCTCAGCAAGCGGGTCGAGCAGCGCATGAGTACTTTGCGCCGTAATCTCAGTGCCTTGGAAGACGCCGAAATTGTCAGCGTCGCTCTCAACGAAGACGGCACTGGCCGCGCTACCCTGACCGCGCTCGGAGTGGCGATTTTCGATGCCCTGGATGAGAGCCAGGCCGCCGCGGCGGCGTGATCTATTCCAGCATGGCGGCCAGCATTTCGCCCAGGCGCCGTATTGCCTGTTCGATCTGCGGCGTCCAGCTGTAGCTGTAATTCATGCGAATGAAACTGCGATAGGCGTCTGAAGTGGAAAACAAGCGGCCCGGCGCAATCGTGATGCCTTCCGCCAGCGCTTGCCGATACAAGATCATGGAGTCGATCGCCGCCGGCAATTCTATCCACAGCACATACCCCCCGGTTGGCCGCGTGATGCGTGTACCCGCAGGAAAAAAGCGCCCGACGAAAGCGCTCATGATGTCGCAGCGTTGTTGCAAGGTGCGCCGCACCCGGCGCAGATGACGGTCGTAGCCGCCAGCTGTCAGATAAGCAGCGATGGCCCGTTGCGGCAACGTCGACGTGCTTAGCGTGTTGAGGAATTTCAGCTTTTCCACCTGCTCCCGATAACGTCCCGGCAAGGTCCAGCCGATGCGGTAAGCGGAAGTCAGGCTCTTGGAAAACGATGAGCAGTACAGCACGATGCCGCGCTTGTCGTAAGCCTTCAGGACGCTCGGATGCGCCGTGCCGAAATACAGCTCGTTGCAAACGCCGTTTTCGATAATCGGCATGTTGTAGCGTGAACCCAGTTCAACCAGTTGCCGTTTATTTTCTTCCGGCATTTCGAAACCCAGCGGATTCTGGAAATTCGGCATCACCATGCAAGCCGCAACCGGCTGGCCCTGCATGACTTTCTTCAGCGCCGCGATATCCATTCCCAAGCGCGGATCGGTCGGGATTTCGATGGCGCGCATGCCAAGCCGTTCGATCGCATGCAGCATCGCGTAAAAGGTCGGCGACTCTACCGCGATCGTATCGCCCGCTTTCGCCACCGCCTGCAAACACAGGTTGATGGCTTCGGTGGCGCCCACCGTGATCACCACATCGCCGGGACCGACGCTAAGGCCGGTTTCCAGGTGACGCCTGACGATCTGCCGGATCAGGTCCGGATGGCCTGGCGGCAAATCGTCCAGCACACCCAGCGGGCCGCCGCTGCGCAAGATGGCGCCGTTGTATTGGCTGATGCGGCGGGCCGGAAACAAGGTCGGATCGGGGTACGGCGAACCGAGCGGGATGGCGTCGTTCTGGTGAATCGATTTGAGGGTCGCCAATACGTGGCGGCTGACATCTACCTCGGCCGATACCGGCAGCGGCTGCGACCGGTCAGGTTCAGCCGGTGACGCATGGACGACAGGAAACGCCGGATCATGCGCCAAGGTTGGCGTCGATTCGGCGCCAAACCGGGCGCGCACAAAATAACCCGACTGCGGATGGCTTTCGATCAAGCCGCCGCTTTCCAGCAGTTCGTAGGCACGCACCACGGTCGTGATGCTCAAGCCGTGTTGCTGGCTGGCCTGCCGCACCGAACTCAGGCGATCGCCGGGACGCAGCACGCCATTCCGCAGCGAAGCCCTGATCTGCTCGGCAAAACGTTGGTAGAGGGGTTGGCGCGTTGTTTTCAAACCGGACAGTGACAGGGGCCAAGGATGGGCTCATTATAGTGAAAATAATAAAAATCAAACCGTTGCCTTGCTCCTCAGCGGCAGTTATCACCTAGGCATCGCAAAAAAATACAGTATCGATTTATAGTAGCGACAGCAAGCGCAATATGCCTGTGGCTGAGATTCAACAGTTCTGGTGACCGATGGGATTATCCATGGCGACGCTCATTTTTACACCGCAACTTGCCCGCTTTATTTCCGCGCCGGAAATTCACACCGACGCCCTCACCTTGCGCGCAGGGTTGGAAACGGCATTCGCATCCAACCCGCGTTTGCGCTCTTACCTGCTCGACGAACAAGGCAGCCTGCGGCCGAATGTCGCGATTTTCATCGACGGCCATACCGTACGTGACCACGTGCACCTGAACGCGCCGCTGGCGGCGCATAGCAAGGTGCACGTTCTGCAAGCTCTCTCAGGAGGTTGACCATGAATGACCGCGCCTGGATGGCAAGCCGCAAGGGATTGTTTTCACTGCAAAAGCAAGACGGCCGCTGGGCCCTGGGCCCAATTGCCTTTCTCGGCGAGCCGGTTTCCATGGTGCTGGCGGACCCACGCGACGGCGCAGTCTACGCCGCGCTGAACCTTGGCCATTTCGGTGTAAAGCTGCATCGCAAGGATGCCGGGACGGAGCGCTGGACTGAAATTGCCGCGCCGGCTTATCCCCTCAAGCCCGAAGACTCAAGCGATCCGGTCGACTGGAGCGTGAAATTCATCTGGTCGCTCGCTTGCGGCGGCGCCGACCAGCCCGGCGTCGTCTGGGCCGGCACCTTGCCGGGCGGTCTGTTCCGATCCAGCGACCGCGGCGAATCGTGGACACTCGTAAATTCCCTGTGGGATGCGCCCGAGCGCAGGGAATGGTTCGGCGGCGGCTACGACGTTCCGGGAATTCACAGCATTTGCGTCGACCCGCGCGACAGCCGCCATGTCCTGGTCGGCATTTCCTGCGGCGGCGCCTGGGTTACACATGACGGCGGCGACAGCTGGCGCTTGAGCGCAAAAGGCATGAGCGCCAACTACATGCCGCCGGAGCGCGTCGACGATCAGAATATTCAAGACCCGCATCGGATTGCCGGGGCCAGGGACACCCCCGATCAGCTTTGGTGCCAGCATCACAATGGCATCTGGCGCTCCAGCAATTTTGGCGCAGACTGGCAGGAAGTCAGCACCGCGCCTTTATCGAATTTCGGTTTCGCCGTGGCCGTGCATCCGGGCGACGGCAATACCGCCTGGTTTGCCCCGGCACAGGCTGACCAGGCACGCATCCCTTCGGATGCCGCCCTGGCGGTCACACGCACCACCGACGGTGGAAAGTCCTTCACCGCCTTGCGCAACGGCCTGCCGCAGCAGCATTGCTATGACCTGGTCTATCGCCATGGCCTGGCTGTGGCGGATGACGGACGCACCCTGCTGATGGCCTCGACTACCGGCAATGCCTGGCTGTCGGAAAACGGCGGCGACAGCTGGCAGGCCATTTCCAACTCCATGCCGCCGGTTTATTCGGTGTGCTTCGGCTAATCAGGCCTGCTATTTCTCTCGACGTAATGCGTGGGCACGATGTGCCCACGCACCGTCTTTCTTGCGTATGCGGCATCGATATCAACATAACAACGAAACATATCGATAGAGCAAAAAAATATTGGACGCATGGGCGGCCAGCCCCGATACTCTCGGGTCATCCGGTTTACGCGCCTTCTCGGGCTTGCCACGCTCTTGCCTCTCGCTTTACAGCAAGACACATACTTACTCCCTGATTACTCTATGAACATTTTTTCTTTCTGGTTCCGCATCCCCTTTTGGCAACGTGTGCTGGGCGGCTTCGTGCTGGGCGCACTGGCCGGCTGGCTGGTTGGCGCCCCTGCCGAAACCTGGTTCGGCCCGCTTGGCAAGCTGTATGTCACGCTGATCAAGATGATCGCCGTGCCGCTGGTTTTCTTTGCCGTCACCAACAGCATTTCCAGCTTGCACGGCATGAAAAGCGTTGCTGCATTGGGCGGCAAGACCTTCTTGTGGTTTGCCATCACAGCGGTGCTGGCGGTCGGCGTCGGCCTGCTGGTCGCCAATTTCACCAATCCCGGCCAGAACCTGGGCCAGCTCGCGATTGCCGCCGACTACACCGTGCGTGAGGTGCCGACGCCGATCCAGGTGCTGCTCGACGTGGTGCCGTCGAACCCGTTCAAGGCGCTGACCGAAGGCAAGATCCTGCAAGTGATTTTCTTCGCCGCGCTGCTCGGCATGGCGCTGGTCAAGCTGGGCGACAAGGTCAAGCAAGTGCGCGAGCTGATGGGCGAAGCCAGCAGCGCCATGATCCAGATCACCCGTTTTGTGTTGGAAATGACGCCGCTCGGCACCTTCGGCCTGATCGCCGCGCTGGTCGGCTCTTACGGTTTCGAGCGCCTGCTGCCGCTGGGGAATTTCGTCTTTACCTTGTACATCGCCTGCGCGCTGCACATCGTGGTGGTGTACGGCGGCCTGCTGCTCACGCACCGCCTCAACCCGGTCCGCTTTTTCCGCGGCGCCTTCCCGGCGATGCAAGTGGCCTTCACCAGCTCATCGAGTTTTGCTTCCATGCCGATCGCCCTGCGCAGCGTGGTGCATAACCTCGGCGTGAAACAGGAATACGCAGCATTCGCAGTGCCGCTCGGCGCCAGCATCAAGATGGACGGCTGCGGCGCCATCTATCCGGCGATCGCGTCGATTTTCGTGGCCCAGTATTTCGGCCTGCACCTGGACCTGTCGCAGTATTTCATCATCATGCTGGCTTCGGTGCTCGGCTCGTTCGGCACCGCCGGCGTACCCGGCACCGCGATCGTGATGGTGACGCTGGTGCTCAGTTCAGCCGGGCTGCCGCTGGAAGGCATCGGCTACCTGGTCGCCATCGACCGCATCCTCGACATGATGCGCACCATGACCAACGTTACCGGACAGATGCTGGTGCCGGTGCTGGTGGCGAAGGAAGAAGGCTTGCTGGACCTGGAAATCTACAATGCGGCCAACAGCGATGTCGGCCTCGACCAGAACAGCAACGCGGCTGCCTGATCCTGCGCCGGGCGGACACGCTATGCGCCCGCCCGGCTGTTTCCTTCAAGGCTCGCCTTCCCAGTAATCCAGGTCATTCGACTTACGCTGGATCACATCGAAAACCCGTTCCCCCCCGGCCTCCGCCATCGCCAGGAACTTGCCGGAATCGGGATATTCGCAGACCTCGGGCTGCTCCTTGGTGCTGATTGAAAGATACTTCAGCGGCTGGTCTGAAGTATTTACAAGCTGGTGCGGATATTCCGGGCCGGGCGGAATGAAGATCACGTCGCCGCTGCGCAGCGGCAGCATTTCCCCCGCCACCCGCAGCGTGCCGCTGCCCTCCAGGATGATAAACATCTCTTCCTGCGCGTAATGAAAATGATACGGGCAGGATATCTTGCCGGGGGCGACGATATCCACGCTGGCGCCCAGCTTGCGGGCCGCGCTGCCGGTGGCCAGGCGCGCGCACAGCGTGTCGTACATGGGTTCGCGCACCTGATGCTCCAGCGGCACGTCATTGAAGTTGCGGATCAGCCGGCGGCTTAAACTCTCTGCGTTTTCACTCATTTTTTCTCCGTTATGGCGGCGTCATGAACTGCGCCTTGCGCCTGCCCAGCAGAATACACGCAACTACGTTCCGCCGTGATTCCTCCCTGGTTTCCCCATGCACCGTTGCGGACAATCGCCAGGCAAAAATGGTGCAAAGCCGCATTTCCAAGCCATCCGCGCACCAGTTGCGCGCACATCCGATGGCACAAAATACACATCTCAAAAAAGAAAATAAATTTCCTTTACTTGCGATGTAAATGAAAATATATTTACACAAATTATAAAAATCAATCCAAGGGGCAGATGGTGCAACATTCCGCAATCACGGCATGGCAACGCGAAAGCGCGGTCGCAGCGCGCATAGGCAAAGCCTATCCGGAACTGTCGAAAGCGCACCGCAAGGCCGCCGATTATGTGCTGGCGAACGTGTTCCATACCGCCACCATGACCATCGACGAGCTGGCGGATGCAGTCGGCGTTTCGCTGGCGACGGCCAACCGTTTCGCCCATGCCTTGGGCTTCGACGGCTACCCCGCATTCCGCGCGGCGCTGGTGCTGGATTTCGCCTCGTCGCTGGCGCCGGTGGAAAAACTGCGCGACCAAGTGCTGCGCCCCGCCAGCAGCGCCGAAATCATGGCTGCCGCACTGAGGGCCGACATGCAGAACCTGGAAGCCACCCAGCGCGCCTTGTCGCCGGCGCATTGCGACCGGGCCGTCAGCATGATTCTCAATGCCGACCGGATCTTCATCATCGGCTTCGGCGCCAGCGCCTTTTTGGCCGGCATCATGGCGCATGCGCTGGAGCCGTATTGCCGCACGGTGCTGTCGGTGGCCGGCCCAGGCGGCCCTTCGCAGGCCGCGCGCCAATTCTTCAAGCTGGACCAGCGCGACCTGGTGATCGCGCTGGCCTTCCCGCGCTACGTCACCGATACCGTGACGCTGGCCGGCCGCGCCAAGGAACGCGCGGCGCCGGTGCTGGCGCTCACCGATGCGCCGACTTCGCCGCTGGTGCCGCTGGCCGACGTCACGCTGTACGCACAGACCGAGAGGCTGCTGTCGCCGACTTCGGATGCGGCGGCGCTGGCCCTGATCCAGGCGGTATGCGACGCCGTCGCCCACCGCGCCAACCGATCGGTGCATGCCGCCTCGAAGATGACTGAAGCCGTACTGCCGTGGCTGCATCATCCGGATGGCCGCACCCCCGACAAGGCTGGCAAATCCGTTTCCAAAAAATCTGCAGCGAAAGCGAAATAACGTGAACAACAGTACGACCATTCCCGGCGACATCGCCACCATCGCCATCCACGGCGGCGCCGGCACCATCTTGCGCAGCGCCATGAACACCTCGCAGGAACAGGCATACCACGACGCCCTGGCGGAAATCCTCGGCGCCGGCCAGAAGATCCTGGCCGCAGGCGGCAGCGCGCTGGACGCCGTCGCCTGCGCCGTCAGCATGCTGGAAGACTGTCCGCTGTTCAACGCCGGCAAAGGCGCGGTCTACACCCATGCCGGCACCCATGAACTGGATGCGGCGATCATGGACGGCGCCACGCTGGATGCAGGCGCCATCGCCAATGTCGGCCACGTGCGCAATCCGATACTGGGCGCGCGTGCGGTGATGGAACACAGCGAACACATCCTGCTGGTCGGCGCCGGCGCGGAAGCCTTCGTCGCCCAGCACGGCGTGGAACTGGTGGAGCCGGACTACTTCCATACCGAAGCCCGCCACGCCCAATGGCTGCGCGCGCGCGACCAGGAAGGCATGCTGCTGCTCGACCACGACGCTACCAGCAAGGCGGCCGAAATCGCCCCCATCGATCCTGACAACAAGTTCGGCACGGTGGGCGCCGTCGCGGTCGACATGCACGGCAACCTGGCGGCGGCCACTTCGACCGGCGGCATCACCAACAAGCGTGTCGGCCGGGTCGGCGACTCGCCGCTGGTCGGCGCCGGCTGCTACGCCAACAACCGCACCGCGGCGGTTTCCGCCACCGGCACCGGCGAGGCGTTCATGCGCACGGTAGCGGCCTACGATATTTCGGCGCGCATGGAATATGCCGGGCAATCCCTGGCGGACGCCGCCGAACAGGTGGTGATGGACCTGCTGCCACGGTATAAAGGCCGTGGCGGCCTGATCGCCATCGACGCCCAAGGCAACCTGGCATTGCCGTTCAATACCGAAGGCATGTATCGCGGGTACGCCAAGGTCGGCACGGCGCCGGTAACGGCGATCTACAAATGACGCAGCCAACCACAGGAAGCAATTCCATGAACAGACAAATCGGCCGTCGGGTGCTGACGGTGGAACAAATGAGCGTCGGCTTCACCACTTCCGAACGCAAGGTGGAAGCGGTGCGCAACCTGTCCTTCCATATCGACGCCGGCGAAACGCTGGCCATCGTCGGCGAGTCGGGCTCGGGCAAGTCGGTGTCGTCGCAATCGATCATGCGCCTGATCGACTACGGCGGCGGCCGCATCACCGGCGCCAGGATGAATTTCCAGCGGCGCGACGGCAGCACGGTAGACCTGGCCAGCGCCGACCAGAACACCATGCGCCACATCCGCGGTTCGGAAATCGCCATGATTTTCCAGGAACCGATGACGTCGCTCAATCCGGTGTTCACGGTCGGCGAGCAGATCGCCGAATCGATACGCCTGCACCAGGGCAAGAGCATGGCTGCCGCGCGCGCCGAGGCTTTGCGCATGCTGGAAACGGTGCGCATCCCGGAAGCGCGGCGCATCCTGGACCGCCATCCGCACCAGCTGTCGGGCGGCATGCGGCAACGCGTGATGATCGCCATGGCCCTGTCTTGCAAGCCGTCGCTGCTGATCGCCGATGAGCCGACCACGGCGCTGGACGTGACGATACAGGCGCAGATCCTGCAACTGATACGCGCGCTGCAGGATGAAATGCAGATGGCGGTGATCTTCATCACCCACGACATGGGCGTGGTGGCCGAGATCGCCGACCGGGTCGTGGTCATGTGCCGCGGCGAAAAAGTCGAAGAAAACAATGTGCATGCGATCTTCGAAGCGCCGCAGCATCCTTACACCCGCGCCCTGCTGGCGGCCGTGCCGCGCCTGGGTGCGATGCATGGCACCGACCTGCCGCAGCGGATTGCCATCGCCGGAGCAACGATCACAGCTGAAATGGAAGCGGAAGCCAAGCTGGTGCGCAGCATTCCAGGTTCAGATCCAGAGCAGCAGCCGCTGCTGAAAGTGCGCAACCTGACTACCCGCTTCGACGTCAAGAGCGGCATCTTCAGCCGCGTCAAGCAACGCGTGCATGCGGTGGAGCAGATCAGTTTCGACCTGTATCCGGGCGAAACGCTGGCATTGGTGGGTGAATCCGGCTGCGGCAAATCGACCACCGGCCGTTCGCTGCTGCGGCTGGTCGACATCACCAGCGGCAGCGTCGAATTCGGCGGCCGCGACCTGGCCAAGTTGCCGCGCTCGGAGCTGCGCTCGCTGCGGCGCGAAATCCAGTTCATTTTCCAAGACCCGTTCGCCTCGCTCGATCCGCGCCTGACAGTCGGCTATTCCATCATGGAGCCGCTGCTGGTGCATGGCCTGGCCGAAGGCGCGCAGGAAAAAGTCGCGGCGCTGCTGGAACGGGTCGGCTTGCTGCCGGAGCATGCGCAGCGTTATCCGCATGAATTTTCCGGCGGCCAGCGCCAGCGCATCTGCATCGCCCGCGCATTGGCGCTGAACCCGAAGATCGTGATCGCCGATGAATCGGTGTCGGCGCTGGACGTCTCGATCCAGGCCCAGATCGTCAACCTGCTGCTCGACCTGCAGCGGGAACTGGGGATTTCCTTCATTTTCATTTCGCACGACATGGCCGTGGTGGAGCGCATCAGCCATCGGGTTGCGGTCATGTACCTGGGGCAGATCGTCGAGATCGGCCCGCGCCGCGCGATCTTTGAAAACCC
Source organism: Collimonas sp. GW821-FHT07E08 (assembly GCF_059418905.1). NCBI lineage: Bacteria > Pseudomonadati > Pseudomonadota > Betaproteobacteria > Burkholderiales > Oxalobacteraceae > Collimonas > Collimonas sp. GW821-FHT07E08. The sequence goes on from NZ_JBWKQR010000007.1 coordinate 69,886, forward strand.
CCAGCATCCGTACACCAAGAAACTGATGGCGGCTGTGCCGGTCGCCGATCCGAACCAGCGTCATCGCCTGCGCGAGATGCTGCCGGAAGAAATTCCCAGCCCGATCCGCAATGTCGGCGATTTGCCGCTGGTCGAGCCGCTGAAACAGGTGGGGCCGGGACACTTTGTCGCAACCCATCGGATTTCAGCTGCTTTTTAACCGTTTGACCGTTGTTTTCTGCCTTATCTGCTTATTTATCTGTTTGTTTATCTTCGATGACTTTTTGACCCAGGGGAGTAACACATGCGCACTAATCGACATTTCGGAAAACTGCTGGCAGGCACCGCCGTTGCATTGACCGCCCAGTTTGCCGCCGGCCACGCTTTTGCCGCCAAGGACGTCACGCTGGCGGTCGCATCGACCTTCACCACGCTGGATCCGTACGACAGCAACGACACGCTGTCGCAGGCGGCGATCAAATCGTTCTACCAGGGCTTGTTCGGTTTCGACAAGGACCTGAAGGTAGTCAACGTGCTGGCCGACGGTTACGAAGTCAGCAAGGACGGCCTGGTCTACACCATCCGCCTGCGCAAGGGCGTCAAGTTCCAGGACGGCACCGACTTCAAGGCGGATGCGGTCAAGATTTGCCTGGAACGGGTCATCAACCCGGAAAACAAGCTCAAGCGCTTCAACCTGTTCAACCGCATTTCCAAGGTCGACATCGTCAACGACTATGAAGTCAAGATCACGCTGAAAGAGCCGTTCTCGCCGTTCATCAATACGCTGGCGCACTCTTCGGCCGCGATGATTTCGCCGGCCGCGCTGAAACAGTACGGCAACAAGGACATCGGCTTCCACCCGGTTGGAACCGGTCCGTTCAAGTTCGTCGAATGGAAACAGACCGACTACATGAAGGTCACCAAATTCGACGGCTACTGGAAAAAAGGCTATCCGAAGATCGACAGCATCACCTGGAAACCGGTGATCGACAACAACACCCGCAGCGCCGTGATGCAGACCGGCGAAGCGCAGTTCGCCTATCCGCTGCCTTACGAACAAGCCGAACTGCTGAAGAGCAAGCCCAACCTGGACCTGGTCTCGTCGCCGTCGATCGTACAACGCTACATTTCGATGAATACGCTGCAGAAGCCGTTCGACAATCCGAAAGTGCGGCAAGCGATCAATTACTCCATCAACAAGGAAGCGCTGGTCAAGGTTGCCTTCACCGGCTACGCCATGCCGCAGGACGGCGTGTTGCCGCAAGGCGTCGATTACGCGCTGAAGACCGGGCCATGGCCTTACGATCCGAAAAAAGCCAAGCAGTTGCTGGCTGAAGCCGGATATCCGAACGGCTTCGAGACTGAATTGTGGTCGGCCTACAACCACACCACGGCGCAGAAAATCATCCAGTTCGTGCAGCAGCAGCTGGCGCAGGTCGGCATCAAGGCCAAGGTGATGGCGCTGGAAGCCGGCCAGCGTGTGGAGAAAGTCGAAAGCGCACCGGTCCCTGCCAACGCACCGGTACGCATGTACTACACCGGCTGGTCGTCTTCCACCGGCGAAGCCGATTGGGGCCTGCGTCCATTGCTGGCTTCGGAATCGTTCCCGCCGAAACTGTTCAACACGGCTTACTACAAGAACGACAAGGTCGATGCCGATATCGCCAAGGCGCTGACGACCACCGACCGCATGGAAAAAACGGCGCTCTACAAAGATGCGCAAACCGAAATCTGGAAAGACGCGCCTTGGGCTTTCCTGGTCACGGAGAAACTCCTGTATGCACGCAGCAAGAACCTGAAAGGCGTGTATGTCATGCCTGACGGCTCCTTCAACTTCGACGAAATCGAGCTGAAATAATCATCCGCCAGGACGTCATCCCCGCGAACGCGGGGATCCACTTTACTGCAGGGCATTGCAAATAAGATGGATTCCCGCATTCGCGGGAATGACCCGGCAGAAGCGGAGATTGTCAGCAAATAGATTCTATCGCCGCAATTTGGCCAATTACCCGAGCACCCCATGTTTCCTTACGTACTAAAACGCCTGATGGGCCTGATACCGACCTTGCTGATCGTGGCGGTCATGGTATTTCTGTTTGTCCACCTGCTGCCGGGCGATCCGGCGCGGCTGGTGGCCGGACCTGAAGCCGACTCGCAGACAGTCGAGCTGATCCGCCAGGACCTGGGCCTGGACAAACCCATGCACGAACAATTCATCAACTATTTCAGCAAGGCCCTGCGCGGCGACTTCGGCACCTCCCTGCGCAGCAAGCGCCCGGTCAGCACCGAAATCGCCGAACGCTTCTGGCCCACGTTCTGGCTCACCGTCACCAGCATGGTGTGGGCGGTGCTGTTCGGCCTGGTCATCGGCATCGTCTCCGCTGTCTGGCGCAACGAGTGGCCGGACCGCCTGGGCATGACGCTCGCGGTATCCGGCATTTCCTTCCCGTCGTTTGCGCTGGGCATGCTGCTGATGGAATTGTTTTCCGTCAAGCTGGGCTGGCTGCCGACCATCGGCGCCGACAGCTGGCGCCACTACATCCTGCCGTCGCTGGCCCTGGGCGCAGCGGTGGCGGCCGTGATGGCGCGCTTCACCCGTTCCTCGTTCGTCGAAATCCTGCAGGAAGATTTTGTGCGCACCGCGCGCGCCAAGGGCCTGTCGGAAACCATCGTGGTGCTCAAGCATTGCCTGCGCAACTCCCTGATCCCGGTAGTCACCATGATGGGCCTGCAGTTCGGCTTCCTGCTGGGCGGCTCCATCGTGGTGGAAAAAGTGTTCAACTGGCCCGGCATGGGGCGCTTGCTGATCGACGCCGTCGAAATGCGCGACTACCCGGTGATCCAGGCCGAGATCCTGCTGTTCTCGCTGGAATTCATTTTCATCAACCTGGCGGTTGACGTGCTGTACGCCGTCATCAACCCAAGCATCCGTTACAAGTGAGGCCGTCCGTGTCTACTCCATCCAATCCCGTGGTTTCAGCCACAGCTGCAATTGCCGCCGCGCCGCTGCCGAGCACCATACGCACGCCCTGGAGCGAATTCTGGCGCAAGTTCAAGAAGCAGCACCTGGCGGTTGCGGCCGGCTGCTTCGTGCTGTTCCTGATCGTGGTGGCGATTGCCGCGCCCTGGCTGACGCCTTACGACGCCGAAAATTATTTCGACTACGACGCCCTGAACGCCGGGCCGTCGCTGGCGCACTGGTTCGGCGTCGACTCCCTCGGGCGCGACATCTTCAGCCGCATCCTGATGGGCACGCGGATTTCCCTGACCGCTGGCTTTTCGTCGGTGGCCGTAGGCGCCGTGGCCGGCACCCTGGCCGGCCTGATTGCCGGTTATTACGAAGGCTGGCCTGACCGCATCATCATGCGCATCTGCGACGTGCTGTTCGCCTTTCCCGGCATCTTGCTGGCGATCGGCATCGTGGCGATCCTCGGCAACGGCATGTCGAACGTGATTTTCGCGGTGGCGATTTTCAGCATCCCGACTTTCGCCCGCCTGGTGCGCGGCAATACGCTGGCGCTGAAGCACCTGACTTTCATCGAAGCGGTGCGCAGCATAGGCGCCAACGACCGTACCATCATCCTGCGCCACATCTTCCCCGGCACGGTGTCGGCAGTGGTGGTGTATTTCACCATGCGCATCGGCACTTCCATCATTACCGCCGCCAGCCTGTCGTTCCTCGGCATGGGCGCGCAGCCGCCGATGCCGGAATGGGGCGCGATGCTCAACGAAGCGCGTTCCGACATGATGACCGCGCCGCATATCGCGATCTTTCCCAGCCTGGCGATCTTCTTCACGGTGCTGGCGTTCAACCTGCTGGGCGACGGCTTGCGCGACGCCCTCGATCCTAAAATCGACAGACGATGACCCTGGACCTCCCTCACATAGGCAGATTGCCGGCCGGCCCGCTGAACGCCATCAGCGATGTCGCCGGCGTCACGGTCGGCCACGCCACGCTGGCGCACGGAGCCGTCCAGACCGGCGTGACGGTGATCCGCCCGCACGGCGGCGATCCGTTCCGCGACAAGGTGCCCGCCGCCGCGGTCGTGTTCAACGGCTTCGGCAAGAGCATAGGGCTGGTGCAGGTGCAGGAACTGGGAGTGCTTGAAACGCCGGTCGCGCTGACCAACACCATGTCGGTCGGCAGCATCGCCACGGCCCAGGTCATTTCGGCTATCCAGGCCAACCCGGAGATCGGGCGCAGCGAACCGACGGTCAATCCGCTGGTGTTTGAATGCAATGACGGCTACCTGAACGATATCCAGGCCATGGCCGTCAGTGCCGAACACTATCGGCAAGCGCTGGCCGGCGCCGCGCCTGAGTTTGAGCAAGGCGCGGTCGGCGCCGGGCGCGGCATGTCGTGTTTCGACCTCAAGGGCGGCATCGGTTCGGCTTCGCGCCATGCGAGCGCCGGCGGCATGCAATATTGTGTCGGTGCGCTGGTGCTGGCCAATTTCGGCAAGCTGGCGGCGCTGACGCTGGCCGGCCAGCATATCGGAAACGGACTGCGGCGTTTGCGGCAACCCACGCCAGAAGCACCCGAGATGGGATCGATCATCATGATCATTGCGACCGATGCGCCGCTCGATGCGCGCCAGCTGGGACGGCTGGCAACCCGCTGCGGCGTCGGCCTGGGCCGCACCGGCTCAGTCTACGGCCACGGCAGCGGCGACCTGGCGCTGGCGTTTTCCACGGCGCAGACCGTGCCTGCCCGCCCCGACAGCGCCATACGGCAGAGCGCTTCCTTGCACGACAACCTGCTCGACCCGCTGTTTGAAGCGGTGGTCGACAGCACCGAACAAGCCATCGTCAACGCGCTGTTTGCAGCACAAACCGTGACCGGACGCGACGGCCACCGGCGCTTGTCTCTGCGCGATGCCGCAGCCGGCCTGCCTTGATCCACCTGACAGAACATAATAATGAAAATCCTGATTTCCGTTGATATAGAAGGCGTCGCCGGTGTATTCCATCCGGAACAAACGCGCGCCGGCAATCCCGAATACGAACGCGCGCGGCGCCTGATGACGGCCGAAGCCAACGCCGTGATCGAGGGCGCGCTGGCCGGCGGCGCCAGCGAGATCCTGGTGAACGATTCGCACGGCGGTTTCCGCAACCTGCTGCCCGACTTGCTGCATCCCGCCGCCAGCGCAATCCTCGGCAAACCGCGCCTGCTGGGCATGATGAGCGGCGTCGACAGCGGCGTCGCCGGCGTGATGATGGTCGGCTACCATGGCCGCTCGCAAAGCCGCGGCATCCTGGCCCACACCATCAACAGTTTTGCTTTCTCGCGTATCTGGCTGAACGGGCAGGAGCTGGGCGAAGCCGGCATCTACGGCGCGCTGGCCGGCGAATTCGGCGTACCGGTGATCTTTGGCAGCGGCGACGATGTTTTTGTGGAAGAAAACCGGCCGCTGTTTCCGCACGCTACGCTGGTCAGCGTCAAGACCGCCGATGGCAGCAACAGCGGCACATCGCTGTCGCCGCAACGCGCGCTGAGCTTGCTGAGCGAGGGCGCCAAGGCCGCACTGGCCAATCTTGCCGCCGCGCGTCCCTTCATCTTGCCGCCAGCGATTACCTGCAGATTGCAGATCCAGAGCCCGGCGCTGGCCGACCTGTTCTGCCAGCTGCCTTTGCTGCAGCGGATCGACGGCGTCAACGTTGAATTCACTGCGCCGTCGGTGCAATACGCCGTCAGGATATTGAACAGCCTGTCGGCGATGTCATTCATGCTGCGTTAGCAGCCGGGCCTGTTTGCACTGCCGGTTTCTTCAGGGGCCGGCAAAACCAGGCGCCGGCCGCCAGCTGCACCAGCAAGGCAAGCGCCCACGCGGTCCGGTGCGCAACCGCCGCATAACTGCCGGTATCGTGCGGCCAGGCGTTGAGCAGCAAACCGAAGCCATACTGCACCACGAACGCGCCGGCGAAAATCGCCAGGGTCAGCCCGGTGCTGACGCGGCCGGCCAGGTGGACTGGAAACTCGCGCACCAGCGCCGCATACGACAGCACGCCCGAAGTACCCAGCAAGCCATACAAACCCCACGGCAGCCAGCCCGGCAAGGGTGCGCCGAGCACGATCAGCAGCTGCGCCAGCATGAACAGGAACATTCCTGCGCCGGCGGTCATGTGCAAGGAAATCCCGCGCTGCTGCAAACGGCGCGCCAGCCAGCCGGAACCAACCGCGCCCAGCACCATCGCCAGGCCGGCCAGCGCCACGATATTGGCTGCTGCGGCGGCCGGCAGCCGGCTGACGTCGCGCAGATACGGCCCGGCCCACAAGCCCTGCACGCCGAGAAACACGCCCTGGCTCGCCATCACAAAAGGCGCAGTGCGCCAGAACACCGCGCTGCGGAAAATGCCGCCGATATCGCGCAGCTGCGCCGCCAGGCTGCTTTTCGGGTGCAGCTCATCCTTTTCCGGCACCAGCGTAAACAGGGCCAGCACGATCATCAGGATCAACACCGTAACCACCACGAACAGCACGCGCCAGGTAGTGAGGCCCAAGGCCCAGGCAATCGGCGTCCCGGTGGCGACCGCGCCCAGGCCGCCGATGGCGTAGATGGCGCCGTTCATCAACGGCAAGTGGTCGTGCGGGAACCAGGCGACAATCGCCTTCAGGCCGGCCATCAGGCAGGCTGAGGTACCGATCCCCAGCAGCAGGCGGCCCACCAGCAGGCTGCCGAAGCCGTGGGCATTGGCCGACACCACAGCGCCAGCTGCGGCCAGCAGCAGCAAACAGGCCAGCACCCGGCGCGGACCGAAACGGTCCAGCAAAATGCCGAGCGGCAGCTGGCAGGCGGCGAATGCGAAAAAATACAGGCTGGTCAGCAGTCCCAGCTGGGCCGGAGACAAGCCCAGCTCGCTGCTGAGCAAAGGCGCCAGCGGCAGGTTGATGCCGCGCGCCAGGTAGGAAATGAAATAGCCCGAGGAAAATATCAGGAAAACACGGGTAGCGAGCTTCATGGTCGGTCACTCATCAAAAACAGGATATGACGATGGTAAAGAGCAAACTGCCCCAAGGCCAACGAAGTGTTTTATCCTTATATGTGAATGGAATTAACCGATTGACTGAAAAAATGCGTAAACACCTTCCTCGCCATCATGTTTGAACAACTGCCACCGACCCAGGCCTTGCGTGCGTTTGAAGCCGCCGCGCGGCTCGGCAACTATACCCGGGCCGGGGAAGAACTGCACCTGACGCACAGCGCCATCAGCCACCAGATCCGCGCGCTCGAGCAGCGCACCGGACGCAAGCTGTTCCAGCGCGAAGGCCGGCAGATGGTGCTGACCGACGGCGGCCGCCTGCTGGCAGGGGAAGTGCGGCAGGCGCTGCTGGCGCTGGACCGCGCCCTGCACATCGGCCAGGCCGAGCGCCGGCGCGCGGGGCAAGCATTGCGCGTCAGCGTGCCGCCATCGTTTGCCAGCGCCTGGCTGGTGCCGCGGCTAGCCGCGTTCCACCGGCAGCATCCGCATATCGACATCAGCTTGCGCACCAGCCACGAACTGAGCGAACTGGATTTCAGCGACGCCGACGTCGCCATCTGGTACGGCCGCGCCGGACACAAGAATTTCCGCTATCAATGCCTGCTGAAGGAAGTGATTTTCCCGGTATGCAGCCCGCGCTTCGCCGCCGGCCATCCCGCCATCACGCCGCAAGACCTGGTGCACCACCCCTTGCTGCGCTTTGCCCACCATGGCGGCTGGGAGCCGTGGTTTGCCGCCGCCGGCATCAGGCAAGGCGAACCGCCGAGCGGCCCGGTGTACGACGACCCCATGCACCTGCTGGACGCCGCCGCTGCCGACCAGGGCATCGCGCTGGCGCGCAGCTGCCTGGTGCGCAACCATCTGGCCGACGGCCGCCTGGTGCGGCTGTTCGATATCACCGCCCCGGCCCGCGGCAATTACTTCTCGGTTTCGCCCTTCGATACCGAAAAGGCAGCCACCATCGCCGAGTTCCAGGACTGGCTGGGTGCAATCTTGTCAGACTCAATAGAATAAAAATCCATGCCTACCATTACTTCGCTCACGTTGTACCCGATCAAATCCTGCGCCGGCATTGCCTTGCAGGCGGCCACCGTCACCGCCGCCGGCCTCAGCCATCAACATGCGCACGACCGCGAATGGATGGTGGTCGACAGCGGCGGGCAGTTCCTGTCGCAGCGCAGCCATCCTGCCATGGCCCTGATCGTGCCGGCCTTGCAAGCCGGCGCCATGACCGTGCAGGCACCCGGCATGCCGCCGCTGCTGGTCCCGGCCGCGCCGCTGGATCGCGCGCAGGCGGCGTCGCTGGCAGTGAGCGTCTGGGACGACAAGCTCAGCGCCCATGACTGCGGCGACGACGCTGCCGACTGGTTCTCGCGTGTCTTGGGCCAACCCTGCAGGCTGGTGCGCTTCGACCCTGCGGCCAGGCGCCTGGCCAGCAAAAAGTGGACGCTCGATGCAGATGCGCCGACCCGCTTTGCCGACGGTTATCCGATGCTGCTGATATCACAGGGATCGCTGGACGACCTCAACCGGAAACTGCAGGCGCAGGGCCGCTCGCCATTGCCGATGAACCGTTTCCGGCCGAACATCGTGATCGATGGCGTGGATGCTTTTGAAGAAGATTTCCTGGAAACGCTGCAGGCCGGGCCGGTCTGCCTGCAGCCGGTAAAACCATGCACACGCTGCCCGATGCCGGCCATCGACCAGGCCAGCGGAGAAATCGGCCCCGATCCGATGGATATCCTGCTGACCTACCGCGCCAACCCGCGTGTCGACGGCGCCGTCACCTTCGGCGTCAACATGATAGTGCGGGAGGGGAATGGCGCGATCCTGCGCATCGGGCAGGACATCGAGGGTGAACTGGCGTTCTAGAGGGTTGCTGCGGATTACTGCGGCTTGACGGCAGGCGCCGCCAGCTCGGCCTGCAAGCGCTCGTACTTGGCTTGCAGCTGTTCCTTGGATTCATGCCAGGCCGGATCCAGCGGGATGCAGCTGACCGGACAGACCTGCTGGCATTGCGGTTCGTTGAAATGGCCTACGCATTCGGTGCACTTGTGCGGATCGATTTCGTAGATCAGCGGCCCCATGTAAATTGCGCCGTTCGGGCACTCGGGCTCGCATACATCGCAATTAATACAGTCATCGGTGATCAATAAAGCCATTTCACTACTCTACTCAAGTTGCCGCGGGACCAGGTGGTCCCGCCTTACTGCCTTGCCGCCATTTTAATCCCGTTGCGGATTCGCCGCTGCCCGGGCGCTCAGGGCTGCTGGGCGTCCAGCTTTTCCTTCAGCCATTTTTCGACCGAAGGGAAGACGAATTTGGAGACATCGCCGCCCAGCGTGGCGATTTCGCGCACGATGGTGCCGGAGATGAACTGGTACTGGTCGGACGGCGTCAGGAACAGGGTTTCCACATCCGGCAGCAGGTAGCGGTTCATGCCCGCCATCTGGAACTCGAACTCGAAGTCGGAAACCGCGCGCAAGCCGCGCACGATGACGTTGGCGTCATGCTGGCGCACAAAATCCTTGAGCAGGCCGGAGAAGCTCTCCACCTGCACATTGGGGTAATGGCCCAACACCTCGTTGGCGATCGACAGCCGTTCTTCCAGAGAGAAAAACGGTTTCTTGTTCTTGCTGTCGGCGACGCCGACCACCAGCTTGTCAAACAGCCCGGATGCACGACGCACCAGATCTTCATGGCCGCGCGTGAGCGGATCGAACGTACCTGGATAAACAGCTGTGACCATCTTTCTTCCCCCAATCAGATCGCGCATTATGCCTGAATTTGCATCAGGCAGAATGCACTTGCCTTTTCAGCAAGTGGTAAAACACTATACCAGCCTTGTCCGCCCGCAGCAGCTGCCAACCGCCCAGCCAGGCCGGCAAAGCGTCCTCCTGCAGCGCAAATTCAGACTCAAGGTACAGCAAACCGTGTTCGGCCAGCAAACCCTGGCATAGCGGCAGCACTTTTTCCAGCCAGCCCTGCTGGTAGGGCGGGTCGAGGAAAATCAGGTCGAAGCGCGCAGAATCTGCAACGGCCGCGGCGCCAGCCTTACCCAGCCAGGTGACCGCATCGCTGCGCAGGATCCGCACCTGGCTCGCGTCCAGCTTGGCCTTGGTGGTTTCCAGCTGGCGCGCCGCCGGCGTATTGTGCTCGATCATGGTCACTTCCAGCGCTCCGCGGCTGGCGGCTTCAAAACCCAGCGCCCCGGTGCCGGCAAACAGGTCGAGGCAGCGCACGGTGCTCCAGTTGCCGTCCAGCAAGTGCGTCAGCCAGTTGAACAGGGTCTCGCGCACCCGGTCCGGCGTCGGCCGCAAGCCTTCGCTGTCCAGCACGGCCAAAGGCGTGCGTTTCCAGGCGCCGCCAATGATGCGGACCTGGCGCGCCAGGGGCGGTTTGATGGCGTGCACCGGTGTCTTCGGCGGCTTTTTGCTGCTTGGTTTTTTCATTAAGTTTAATAAAGATGGGAAAATTTGCCGGAAATCCGTCAATAGCTTCTACGCACCGGGCTATCCCTGATTTGATGGCCTGCGCTCTGATAGAATGCCGGGGATTGTACCTCTTGTGCAGCCGGCCCCGAAAGGCTGCTGCAGCGCCCTATTTCACCGCCTTACAGATCAGGCCTCAGATGTTTAGCTTCTTCAAGAAAAAACCAAAACCCGAAGTCACGCCCTTGCCGGAATCTTCCGCGCCAGAGGCGCTGCCACAGGCCGATGCTGCGGCGGTTGCCGTCCCAAGCGCGCCGCCTCTGGCCGCCGTGCACGCCGCGCCGGCTGCAATCGCCGAGACGGCGGAAGAAATTGAGATCGTTTCCGCGCCGGTGGCGGCGGAACAAAAACGCTCCTGGCTGTCGCGCCTGAAAACGGGACTGTCGAAAACCTCGTCCAACCTGAGCATCCTGTTCGTCGGCGCCAAGATCGACGACGACCTGTACGAAGAGCTGGAATCGGCGCTGCTGGTGTCCGACGCCGGCGTCGAAGCTACCCATTTCCTGCTCAACGCCCTGAAAAAGAAGGTCAAGGAAGACAAGCTGACCGAGGCAGCCCAGGTCAAGGCGGCGCTGCGCACCTTGCTGATCGACCTGCTTTCCCCCTTGCAGAAACCGCTGGTGCTGGACCAGCACCAGCCGCTGGTGATCATGATCGCCGGCGTCAACGGCGCCGGCAAGACCACCACCATCGGCAAGCTGGCCAAGCATCTGCAGGCACACAAGCAGTCGGTGCTGCTGGCCGCCGGCGATACGTTCCGCGCCGCGGCGCGCGAGCAGCTGACGATCTGGGGCGAACGCAACAACGTCACCGTGATCGCGCAGGAATCCGGCGATCCGGCCGCGGTGGCGTTCGACGCCGTGCATTCGGCCCAGGCGCGCGGCACCAATGTAGTGATGGTCGATACTGCCGGCCGCCTGCCGACCCAGCTGCACCTGATGGACGAGCTGAAGAAAATCAAGCGCGTCATCGGCAAGGGCATGGCCACCGCGCCGCATGAGATATTGCTGGTCATCGACGGCAACACCGGCCAGAACGCGCTGGCGCAGGTCAAGGCGTTCGACGATGCGCTGGGGCTGACCGGCCTGGTGATCACCAAGCTGGACGGCACCGCCAAGGGCGGCGTGCTGGCGGCCATCGCCACCACCCGCGCGATCCCGGTGTACTTCATCGGCGTCGGCGAACAGATCGAAGATTTGCAGCCGTTTGACGCTGCCGAATTTGTGGATGCGTTATTAAGTTAACCACGAGCCAATTATTGATGACAGGTCCCAGCCACTCCATGATTGAATTCAACCAGGTCTCCAAGAAATATACGCGCGACGTGGTCGCACTGCGCGATATCACATTGACGGTTAACAAGGGCGACCTGATTTTCCTGGCCGGCCCGTCCGGCGCCGGCAAGACCACGCTGCTCAACCTGATCGCCGCGATCGAACGTCCCAGCAGCGGCACGCTGACCGTCAGCGGCGCCAACGTCGGCAAGCTGAAGTCTTCCGGCCTGCCTTACCTGCGGCGCAACCTCGGCTTGATCCTGCAGCAGCAGAAGCTGCTGCAGGACCGCAGCGTGCTGGCCAATGTCATGCTGCCGCTCCTGGTCACCGGCGCCACCCGCGCCGAAGCCGAGAAGCGGGCCCAGGCCGCGCTCGACAAGGTCGGCCTGCTGGACAAGGCGGCAACCGATCCGCAAGCCCTGTCCGGCGGCGAACAGCAGCGCGTATCGATCGCCCGCGCCATCGTCAACCGGCCGCAAATCATCCTGGCCGACGAACCGACCGCCAACCTCGACCGCGACAACGCCAACAAGGTGCTGGATGCGCTCAAGTCGTTCCATGCAGCCGGCGTGACCTGCCTGATTTCCACCCACGACGAACAATTCCTCAACAGCGCCAACCGCGTGGTGTTCCTGGACCAGGGCCAGATCGTCGACCACTGGCAGAATTCCGCAGTCGGAGGTGCAGCATGAAGAGCTGGCTGCGGCAACACCTGTTCGCCATCAGCGACGCCTTCACCCACTTGTTCAAGGCGCCCGGCGGCTTTGCGCTGAATGTGCTGGTGGTGGCGATTGCGCTGGCGCTGCCGTTCGGCGGCCTGACCTTGATCGAGAACGTGCGCCCGGTCTCCGAGCAGCTGGCGGTAGAGCCCGAGATCAGCATCTTCATGGCGCTGGATGCGGTGCGCGACAAGACCGCCGCACTGGCCAAGCCGATCGACGCCGTCCTGCAGCAGCACCATAGCTCGGCCAAAGTCGTGTTCATTCCGCGCGAAGACGCCTTGATCAGCCTGAAAAACAAGACCGGCATGGACGATGCGCTGACCACCCTGGGCCAGAATCCTTTGCCGGATGCGTATGTGCTGAAACTGGCCGGCTTCCACGATGCGCCTGACGCTGCCCGCATCGACACCATTGCGGCTGACCTCAAGGCTTTGCCCGGGGTCGACACGGTACAGGTCGATTCCGAGTGGGTCAAGCGGCTGGCGGCGCTGCTGGGAATATTGCGCCTGGTGCTGATGTTCCTGGCGGCCACGCTGGCGGTGGTGGTAGTGGCCGTGGTGTTCAATACCGTGCGCCTGCAAGTGCTGACCCAGCGCGAAGAAATCGCGGTCGCCAAGCTGGTCGGCGCTACCGATGCGTTCATCCACCGGCCGTTTTATTACACCGGCGCGCTGCTCGGCCTGTGCGCCGGCGGACTGGCGCTGGGCGCGGTGGCGCTGGGCTTGCAGCCGCTGAACCAGGCGATCGCCGAGTTCGCCCGCTTGTACGCATCCGAATTCCGCCTGCTGCCGCTGAACTGGATCGCCAGCCTGGCGCTGCTGGCGATCAGCGCCGGCCTCGGCCTGGTCGGCGCGCTGCTGTCGGTACGGCGCCATCTGGCCCGCCTGGCCTGAACCCGGCCCTGAGACCAGCGTGTTCCACCATCCGTCCGAATTCGTCACCTTCAAGACCAGCCCGCACCTGCCGGGCGTGGAATTGTATTCGGCGCGGCTGGTCGACCACGAGTTCGCGCCGCATGTGCACGACGCCTATTCGCTGGGCGCGATTGAAACCGGCGTCGAGCGTTTCCGCCACAAGGGTTCCCAGCATGTTGCCCCGGCCGGCACGCTGGTGCTGCTGAATCCCGACGAACTGCACGACGGCCACGCCGAGATCGCTGCCGGCTGGACTTACCAGATGCTGTTCATCGAGCCGCAGCTGCTGCGCGAGCTGACCGGCAGCGAAGTTTATTTCGCTGCCGCCACCGCCCACGATCCCCAGCTGGCCGACAGTTTCCAGCTGCTGTTCAAGCGCATGTGGCAGGCGCCCGACGATCTCGCGTTCATATCGCATTTCACGGTATTGATAGACGCTGTCACGCAGCGCTACGGCAAGAACCTGCGTCCGGTTTCGCTGCTGAAACCCGGCCAGCCGCAACGCATGCTGGCGATGCGGCGTGTCCTCGACTGCATCGAAGCCAACCTGGACCAGACCCTGCATATCGACACCCTGGCGACCGAAGCCGGCATGTCTGTCTTTCATTTCGTGCGGGCCTTCTCGGCCGCGTTCCACGCCACCCCGCACCAATACCTGCAGGCGCGCCGCACCACCCGCGCCAAGACCTTGCTGGCCCAGCGCAGCACCCCGACCGACGCCGCCGCCGCGGTCGGGCTGGCTGACCAGAGCCACCTGACGCGCTGGTTCAAGCGCGCCTATGGCGTCACACCGGCCCAGTATCAACAGCAAATTGGTACAAGACCGCTGGGCTAAAGATAGGCATGATGGGTAAATCCCATCACTCGTCCTCGACCTTTTTATGGCATCGCTTCGATTAACTGCACCGCCGCCGGGAGCCGCCCCATGCTGACCGGCCTGTTATGCGCCCTGGGCGCAGGAATGATGTGGGGCCTGGTGTTCATCGCGCCCTTGATACTGCCCGACTACCCCGGCCTGATGCTGTCGTTCGGCCGTTACGTGGCGTTCGGCCTGATCGCGCTGGCGCCTGCCCTGCTTGACCGCAAGCGCATAGCCGCGTTGACCAGGGCCGACTGGCGCGCCGCGCTGAAGCTCTCGCTGGTCGGCAACCTGCTGTATTACGCGGCGCTGGCGACTGCGATCCAGCTGGCGGATGCGCCGCTGCCGACCATGCTGATCGGCACCCTGCCGGTGGTGATTTCCGTCTTTTCCAACTGGTCGCCGGGACATGCGGCGGAAAGCGTCGCCTGGCGCCGGCTGGCGCCGTCGCTGCTGGTCATCCTGGTCGGTATCTTGTGCGTCAACGCCGCCGAGCTGGCGCATATGCGGCTGGCAGGCGCCGGCAATACACGCTCGATCGGCGACTACGTGCTGGGCTGCCTGATTGCGCTGGGCGCGGTCGCGGCCTGGACCTGGTATCCGATCGTCAATGCCCGCTACCTGCGCGCCCATCCGCATATCAGCCCTTCCACCTGGGCGACCGCGCAGGGCCTGGCGGTCTTGCCGCTGGCGCTGGCCGGGCTGTTCGGCTATGGTGTTTACCAGAAACTGACGGGCGGCAGCTACGCTTTTCCGTTCGGACCGCGGCCGCTGCAGTTTGTCGGCCTGATGCTGGTGATCGGCCTCAGTGCTTCCTGGATCGGCACGCTGCTCTGGAACAAGGCCAGCCAGCACCTGCCCACCGCGCTGCTGGCGCAGCTGATCGTATTCGAAACCCTGGCGGCGCTGCTGTATGCCTTCATTTTCCGCGACGCGGTGCCAGGCCTGCAGGTCATGGCGGGCGTGGCGCTGTTATGCATAGGCATAGTTTTCGGTGTGCGCACCTTCCAGCATCAGATACCATAGGGGCTGCTTCCATTTCCGCAGCCGCTGCGCCATTTCGTGAAACCTGTGCTTACCTTGCCTTCCCGCCTGTTGCTTGCCTGTTCCGTACTGGCATTGCTGGCCTGTTCCCCCAAGTTCAACTGGCGCGAAGTGCGCAGCAAGGACGCGCCTTACAGCGTGCTGCTGCCGGCCAAGCCATCGACCTTCGCGCGCCCCATCGATCTTGACGGCACGCCGGTCACGATGACCATGACCGCCGCCAAGGTGGACGACACGGTGTTCGCGGTCGGCAGCGCCACCGTGCCCGACGCCGCCAAGGCGCAAGCGGCATTGAGCGCGATGAAAACCGCATTGGTGAAGAACATCAACGGCACCGTCAGGGCGGAAAAGGCAACCGCGGCTGCCAGCGGTGCGCAGGGGCTCTCGGCCAGCATAGACGTCGAAGCGGTCGGCACCACCCCGGGCGGCAAGCCGGAAATCCTGTACGGACATTTTGTCAGCAAGGATAAGGAAATCTACCAGGTCATCGTGATGGGGCCGGAAAAAGCCGTCTCACGGGAAAATGCAGAGACTTTCATCTCTTCGTTCAAACATGATTAGCATTGATGCAATAATGCGGCCGGCCGCCCTGCTCTGTAACCAGCGGTGACAGCAGTGGCAAGCCCCCCGACAAAGGGGTATTCTGTACAATGTCTTTTTTCATCAAAAACAATATTCTGAGGTTTTATGTTAGTTACATTCAAATCCAAGGCGTCGGCCGAAGTCACCATGTTCGACTACGATGCCAAGCGCATCCTCGACCTGCTGAATAAAGATGTGAAGATCGGCGTCATCACCGCCGAAGAAGGCCCTGCAGCAATCGCCAAGCTGGAAGCGGAAACATCGGAAAGCCGCGCCCATCCGGCATCGGACAGCGTGCAGCACGACATCGCCGCCCATCACAACGAGGCTGGCGACGATACCGGCCATGAGCCGGTGCAGACGGTCAACTTCGCCAACAAGATCTATCCCCTGCTGGAAATGCTGCGCGAAGCGCACAAGCACAATAACGACGTGCTCTGGGGCGTTTGATGAGCTCCGGTCTTGAGCGACAGCTTACGACCGCAGACGGCATCCCTCTCTTCGTCGCCGACTGGCCGCCAGCTGCTGGCGTGCCGGTGGCGGGCAGCATCCTGCTGATGCACGGGCTGGGCGAACATGCCGGGCGCTATGCCCACGTAATACGTTTTTTCAATCGCTGCGGCCTGCTGGTGCGCAGCTACGATCACCGCGGCCACGGCCGTTCCGGCGGACCGCGCGGCGACGTGCCGGACGAATCCGCCTTGCTGCGCGACGCCCGGCTGGTGCTGGACGACTTCAACCGCCAGGCGCAACGCGATTATCCGGCGCTGGCAGGCAATACACCCTTTTTATTCGGCCACAGCATGGGCGGCCTGTTTGCGGCCCGCTTCGCGCTAGCCGCGGTGGCGCCGCTGCGCGGCCTGGTTTTATCCTCGCCCGGACTGGCCTTGCGCCTGAACCGGGTGCAGCTCGGCCTGCTCAGGCTGATGTCGCTGGCGGCTCCCGGCGTGGCCGTGCCCAACGGCCTGGACGTCGGCCATCTGTCGCACGATCCCGCAATCGCCAAAGCTTATAGCGGCGATCCGCTGGTGCATAACAAGATCACCGCGCGCCTGCTGAACAGCATGCTGCGCTCGGGGGAATTCGTCCTGGGCCAGGCACATGCCCTGGCGGTCCCGACGCTGCTGGTGATCGCCGGCGACGACCGCACCATCGATCCCGACGGCAGCCGCCGTTTTTTTGCTGCCTTGCCGCCTGCCATCGTCACCTTCCGCGACTATGACGGCATGTACCACGAGATTTTCAACGAAGTCGGCGCCGAGCGGGTATTTGCAGATGTGCGCCGCTGGCTTGAGGCGCAGTACGCGCTGCAGCCGCTGGCGGCAGTCCATCCAGCCCTGGCTGGCTGAAGTTATCCGTCAACCGCGGAAGTTGCCGGCCAGACATCTTGCTCTATTGCCAGGCTAATCCATTATGGCAAAAGATTATTGCTGTCAAGCAATCCTGAATTTTCACTTTTTCCCGCCACAATCACGACCTAACTGTAGGTGAGCGACCATATCCCCGCTACAATCGCGTTGTTACCTTCCTGTCTAGCTGCGTCGTTATGATCTCCTTCGGCATTACTGATTTTGGCCTGTTCCTGATGGCTGTCCTGCTGCTGAACGCCACTCCCGGCCCGGATACCGCCTATATCGTCGGCCGCAGCGTGGCCCAGGGCCGGCGCGCCGGCCTGCTGTCGGCGCTAGGCATCACAGCCGGCTGCTGCATCCACGCGACCCTGTCGGCTTTTGGCCTGACGGCGCTGCTGGCAGCCTCCGCCACCGCCTTCATGGCTGTCAAGCTGGCGGGCGGCGCCTACCTGGTCTACCTCGGCATCAGGATGCTGCTCAGCAAGAAAGCAGCCGCCAGCGAACAGCAGCCGCAGCTGGACCTGCGTTCGCACAAGACGATTTTTGTGCAAGCCCTGATCACCAATGTGCTCAATCCCAAGGTGATCTTGTTTTTCCTCTCCTTTTTCCCGCAGTTCGTGCGCCACGATTCGCCGCACAAGATCGCGGCCTTCCTGGTGCTGGGCGCGGTGTTTTCGGTCGTCACGCTGTGCTGGAACAGCGGCACCGCCATGCTGGCCGGCACCCTGACACGGCATGCCAGCAACAATCCGCAAATCAAGCATTGGCTGGAACGCACGGTGGGCGCCGCCTTCATTGCGCTGGGCATCAAGCTGGCTTTAACCAAAAACTGAACAAGATCCGATTTCCCGACAACCCTTACCCGCAAAACAGACCTGAACCACTTGTGACCTATTCGACCCTTAAAAAAGACTCTCTCGCCTTTAGCCTGTTAGGCGCAGCCCAAGCCATCGCCCTGGTGCGCGACGGCGCGGCGCTGCCGCAGGCGCTGACCCAGGTATTTGCACAATCGGCAGCGCCGGCGCCAACGCGCGGCGCGATCCAGGACATCGCCTACCGCACCATGCGCGGCATCGGCCGCGCCGAAACCCTGCTCGGCAACCTGGCCAGCCGGCCGCCGGAGCCGACCTTGCTGCATTGCCTGCTGTGCGCCGCGCTGTGCCTGCTGGCCGACGTCGACGATCCTGCATATGAGAATTTCACGGTGGTCAACCAGGCTGTCACCGCCGTCTCTTCCGATCCCCAGATGGCCCACGCCAAAGGCATGGTGAATGCGGTGCTGCGGCGCTTCCTGCGCGAACGCGAAGCGCTGGTGGCAGCCGCCGTCAAGACGCCGTTCGGCTTGTGGAATTATCCGGTGTGGTGGATAGACCGCATGAAAGCCGCCTATCCGCAGCAATGGCAAGCCATCCTCACAGCCGGCAATACGGCGCCGCCGCTGACCTTGCGCGTCAACCGCCGCAAGACTTCGGTAGCCGCTTACCTGGAGACCCTGGCCAGCCACGCGATAACGGCGCGCCAGATCGGCCCGGACGCAATACGCCTGGACACGGCGATGCCGGTGGCCCAAATCCCCGGCTTTGAAGACGGCCTGGCCTCGGTGCAAGACGCCGCTGCCCAGCTTGCCGCACCGCTGCTCGACCTGCAGGACGGCATGCGGGTGCTGGACGCTTGCGCCGCCCCTGGCGGCAAGACCGGCCACATCCTGGAAACCGCCGCGGTCGACCTGACCGCGCTCGACAACAATCCCAAGCGCCTGCAACGCATTACCCAGAACCTGCAGCGCCTGCAACTGGAGGCAAAACTGCAACTGGGTGACGCCAGCATCGGCGGCCAGGGCGGCGACTGGTGGGACGGCCAGCCCTTCGACCGCATCCTGGCCGATGTCCCTTGCACGGCCTCCGGCATCGTGCGCCGCCATCCCGACATACGCTGGTTGCGGCGCAAGACCGATACCGAGCAACTTGCAACACTTTCGGCAAAGATTCTGGACAATCTTTGGCAGATGCTACGCCCGGATGGTAAATTGTTACTCGTAACATGTTCCGTATGGCCACAAGAATCGGAAGCCCAGGCGGTAGCCTTTGCCGCGCGCAACAATGCGCGCAGGCTGCCGGCGCCGGGCCAGCTGCTGCCGACCGCCGATGCCGGACAAGATCACGACGGCTTGTTTTACGCGCTGTTCCAGAAGTGCTGAAGCATGTGTAGTACTGCAACCCTTTTGCCATAACTTTTTTACCATACCCGAAACCAGTGACACGACCATTGCCTCAATTCATAAAATACTGGCTGCTGGCCCTGCTGCTGGCTCTGTCTTTTAGCCCGCCATCCAGCTATGCATCGGACGGCGTTGAATTGAGTCAGGCCCACATCGAAGCCGGCGACGACGGCTATCGCTTGTCGGCAACGTTTTCCTTCGACCTCAACCGCGGCCTGGAGGATGTGGTCAACCGCGGCGTCACCCTGTATTTCACCACCGACGTCGAGCTGACGCGGCCGCGCTGGTACTGGTTCGATGAAAAGGCGATTACCGCCACCCAGACCATCCGCCTGCAATACAACGTCATCACGCGCCGCTACAACGTCGCCATCAACGGCAGCCTGCAGCAGAGCTTCAATAGCCTGGACGATGCCCTGTCCCTGATCCGCCGCCCCAGCCGCTGGCTGATCGCCGACAAGAGCGCGCTCAAGCAGGGCGAGGTGTACCGGGTCGCGGTGCGCATGGGCCTCGACCTCGGGCTGCTGTCCAAGCCGTTCCAGGTCAACGCCCTCAACAATAGCGACTGGCGCTTTTCTTCCGACTGGAAGAGTTTCAACTACAAGGTGGAATAGCCGTGTCGCGCGCGTTACGCTATCTGCTGGTGGTCGGCGGCGCCGTCGCCAGCATCTTGCTGTTCCTGCTGTCGTCGGCCTCGGCCAATTCGGATTTTTTCGACAAGCACTATCCCTGGCTGCTTGGCTTGAACGCGCTGGTGGCGGTAGCGCTGTTTGTGCTGGTCTGCCTGCTGCTCGGACGACTCTACAATCGCTACAAACGCGGAAAATTCGGCTCGCGGCTGACTGCCAAGCTGGTGCTCATGTTTGCGCTGATCGGCATCTTGCCGGGGGCCGTGATTTACGTGGTGTCGCTGCAATTCGTGTCGCGTTCGATCGAATCCTGGTTTGACGTGCATGTCGAAACCGCCTTGCAAGCCGGGGTCAACCTGAGCCACGCAGCGCTGGATGCATCGCTCAGCGACCTGAGCGCCAGGGCGCACACGCTGGCGGCCGAATGGTCCGAACTTTCCAATTCAGCGCAAGCAACCCAGCTGGGCCGGCTCAGCGACCAGAACCTGGAAGCATCGATTGTCACCGCCAGCGGCCAGGTCATCGCTTCCGTCGGCGGCCACCTGGGCACGCTGGTGCCTAACCTGCCGACCGCCTCGATGCTGCAGCGGGCCCGCCTGCCGCGCGGTTTTGCCGAAACGGAAAGCGATTTTGATGCTCCCGGCAACAACCCCGGCAAGCCGGCAACCGGCAATGAAACCGCCAACCTGCGCCAGCACGTGGTAGTCGAAATCCCGGCGCCGCTGAGAAGTTCTTCGCTGCAAAACGAAACCCATTTCCTGCAAATGGTGCAGCCGGTGCCAGCCTACCTGGCCTCCAACATCGGCATCCTGGCCTCGACCTCCTCCGAATATCAAGAGCGCTCGATCAGCCGTTCCGGCTTGCGCAAGATGTACGTAATGACCCTGACCCTGACCTTGCTGCTGGCGGTGTTCAGCGCCATCGTCAGCGCCTTCCTGATCGCCACCGACCTGGCCAAGCCCCTGCTGCTGCTGGCGGAAGGCACCAAGGCGGTGGCCGAAGGCAACCTGTCGCCGCGGCCGATCGTCGCCACCTCGGACGAACTGGGCGTCCTGACCCAGTCTTTCAACCTGATGACGCGCCAGCTCTACGACGCCCGCGCCGCGGTGGAAAAAAACCGCAGCGAACTGGAAAACGCCAAGGCTTACCTGGAATCGGTGCTGGCCAACATGTCGGCCGGCGTGATGGTGCTGGACGGCGATTTCCGCCTGGTCACCAGCAACCAGTCGGTAGCGCGCATCCTGCAATACGATTTTTCGCCGCACATCGGCCAGCCGCTGACCATCATCGACGGCCTGGCGCATTTCGCGGAAGTCATCATCAACGCCTTTTCCGAACAGAACGCGCAATTCGCCACCGGCAAGATCGGCGCCGAGCTGCTGCACTGGCAGCAGCAGATCGAAATCCCGCGCCGGGTCGACAGCGGCGAGAACAGCGACAGCGACGACATCACCCTGCTGG
Organism: Collimonas sp. GW821-FHT07E08; assembly: GCF_059418905.1. Taxonomy (NCBI): domain Bacteria; kingdom Pseudomonadati; phylum Pseudomonadota; class Betaproteobacteria; order Burkholderiales; family Oxalobacteraceae; genus Collimonas; species Collimonas sp. GW821-FHT07E08. Next base: position 91,392 of record NZ_JBWKQR010000007.1, read on the forward strand.
CGCGCGGTTCGCGCCTGCCGGTCGAAAACCGCACCGGCTACGTGGTGGTGTTCGACGATATCTCCGACGTCATCTCCGGCCAGCGCTCGATCGCCTGGGGCGAAGTGGCGCGCCGCCTGGCGCATGAAATCAAGAATCCGCTGACGCCGATCCAGCTCTCGGCAGAACGGCTGCAGATGAAGCTGGAAGACAAGCTGATGACCCACGACGCCGCGATCCTGAAGAAAAGCACCGACACCATTGTTAACCAGGTGGCTGCGATGAAGCGCATGGTGGACGATTTCCGCGACTACGCCAAGACGCCGCCGGCGGTATTGGGCGAGCTCGACCTGAACGTGCTGGTGGCCGAAATCCTGCATCTCTACTTGGCCGGCGACGAACGCGATATGATCCATGCATCCTTGGCGCCGGACCTGCCGCTGATCATGGGCGACGCCACCCAGCTGCGGCAAGTGATCCATAATCTTTTGCAAAACGCCCAGGACGCCGTCCTCGACCGCAGCGACAACGCCACGCCGCCCCGCATCGACCTGGTCACCGAACGGGTCAGCTACCAGAGCTCGGATGGCCTGTCGCGCACCGCTGTGCGGCTGTCGATTACCGACAACGGCTCGGGATTCTCGCCCAAGATACTGGCCAGGGCCTTCGAACCGTACGTCACGTCGAAGCCGCGCGGCACCGGCCTGGGTTTGCCGATGGTGAAAAAAATCATCGACGAACACGGCGGCCGCATCGATCTGCAGAACCGAAGCGACACAAAGGGCGCAAAAATCCTGATTTTGCTGTTAAAGTTAGCCACGAGTGATGATTCGGCCATAATTTGATCAAGAACAGCTGCAAATTGGCGAATTGCTGATATAGCATATGTATCCGGACGCGGAAATAAAACAAATAGACATTGATAACTTAACTGGGCTGTCCGAACAGCCCATACAGTGGGATTTGATGCAACAGGAAATGGGAAGGCTACCGCATGGCTAACATCCTAGTCGTTGACGACGAAATGGGAATTCGGGAATTGCTCTCGGAAATTTTAGGTGACGAGGGGCATGTAGTAACCGCCGCGGAAAATGCACAACAGGCTCGCGAATTTCGTCAGGGCGGCGTACCGGATCTGGTGCTGCTCGATATCTGGATGCCGGATACCGACGGCGTCACGCTCTTGAAGGAATGGCAGCGCGACGGCTTGCTGACCATGCCTGTCATCATGATGTCCGGCCACGCCACTATCGATACCGCGGTAGAAGCGACCCGCATCGGCGCCCTGAATTTCCTGGAAAAACCCATTGCCCTGCAAAAGCTGCTGAAAGCAGTCCAGCAAGGTTTGTCGCAAGGTCCCAAGACCGCGCGCGCCCCGACCCTGTATCCGCAGCCGGCAGCCTCCTCCAATGAATTGAACGACGCGGTCGTTACTGCCGGCGTCTTTAACAATCCGGCTTCGTCGGAAGCGACGCACATCGCGGCCCTGCCATCGGTCGCGGCCTCGTCCGAGAGCCTGTTCTCCTCCTCGTTCGGCCTGCCGCTGCGCGAGGCGCGCGATGCTTTCGAGCGCGCTTACTTTGAATACCACCTGATCCGCGAAAGCGGCAGCATGACCCGGGTAGCGGAAAAAACCGGACTGGAACGCACCCACCTGTACCGCAAACTGAAGCAGCTCGGGGTTGACCCCGGAAAGTTGTCGAAAAAAGGCGGATGACCCTCACCACCCTGGTCAGCGGCGGCTCAGCCGGCATGCGTGAAGCCGCCATCTACTCCGCCCTGGAGCAAGACCTTGGACGCAGCGGCGTCCACCTCGGCACCGCGCTCATACTGGAAGGCTTGCCTGACGGCAAAACTGCGGTGCCGCCGCAGGAGCTCGCGCAAGATCTCGACATCAAACGGATCGCGCCCGGCTGCTTTTGCTGCATCGGCAACCTGACCCTGCGCGTCACCCTCAACCGCCTGCTGCGCAAACCCCCGGCGCGCATCTACATCAGCATCGCCGACAGCACGCACTTGCCGCAGCTGCGCGATTTCCTGTGCCATCCTCCCTACGACGATTTTCTCGAGCTGACCCCGGACCTGGCCCTCTGACGGCCGTTTTCGGGGGCGTCGTGCGGCTATGCAGCATTTGCTTTAATATGGACGCAACTTTCCCCGGATTGCCTTCTCTAACTAACTGCTTCGAACAATCAAAAGAAAAATATCGATAGCACCAACCTATGTACACTCTTTAACAAATCCTATTAGCACTCCACTATAGAGAGTGCTAATATATCCAAGTCAAACGTCTGATCGTTGATCTACCGGCAGCTTAAGCTGGCCGGACAGCAAGGAGAAAGAATGAAGAATCCATCAGTCAACACTGCTTTAATGCCCACCGACACCAGCGCCCTGGCGCTTGGCTTTTCCGGTACGCTGGGGAATATTGACGCGTATATCTCGGCGGTGAATCGCCTGCCGATGTTGACACATGATGAAGAAATTTCTTTAGCGCAACAACTGCGCGACAAGAACGACCTCGGCGCCGCCCAAAAGCTGGTGCTGTCGCATTTGCGCCTGGTGGTTTCGATCGCCCGCGGTTATCTCGGCTACGGCTTGCCGCATGCCGACTTGATCCAGGAAGGCAATATTGGCCTGATGAAAGCCGTCAAGCGCTTCGATCCTGACCAAGGAGTACGGCTGGTGTCGTACGCCATGCATTGGATCAAGGCCGAAATGCATGAATACATACTGAAAAACTGGCGCCTGGTGAAAGTTGCCACCACCAAGGCGCAGCGCAAGCTGTTTTTCAACCTGCGCAGCCACAAGGAAGGCCTGGACGCCATGACGCCGACCCAGGTCGATGCGCTGGCCAAGACCCTCAACGTCAAGCGCGAAGAAGTGATCGAGATGGAAACGCGCCTGACCGGCCGCGACATCGCGCTGGAAGCGCCGGCCGATGACGACGATGACAAGTTTGCACCGATCGCCTACCTGTCGACCGAAGCGCAAGAGCCAAGCAAAGTGCTGGAAGCGCAACGCTACGACCGCATGCAGTCGGAAGGACTGGAATCGGCCCTGAGCAAGCTGGACGACCGCTCGCGCCGCATCGTCGAAGCCCGCTGGCTGGCCAACGACGACGGCTCCGGCGCCACCCTGCATGAACTGGCGGACGAGTTTGGCGTATCGGCAGAACGGATACGGCAGATCGAGGCGGTTGCGCTGAAGAAGATGAAGGGTTCGCTGGCAGCGTTTGCCTGAGGAACCGATTGCAAATAGAAAAAGGCAGCCAAGCGGCTGCCTTTTTTATTGCCTGTGCCTACATCGATTATTTCAACAGCAGTTTCAAATCATGGGCAATCGGATCCGGCCCCTGGCCGTGCCGCACAAACAAGCGGATGTGGCCTTCCGGATCGAACACGTAGCTGCCGGCGGTATGGTCCATGGTGTAGCTGCCCGGGGTCTTGCCGGGTACTTTCTGGTAGAACACGCGGAATTCCTTGGCTACCTTGTCGGTCGCCGCCTGGTCGCCGTACAGGCCGACAAAACTCGGGTCGAACGCCGGCACATACTTGGACAGCAGCTCCTGCGTATCGCGCTCCGGATCCACGGTGACGAACAGGACTTGCACCTTGCTTGCCAGCGGCCCCAGTTCCTTCATCACATTGGCCATCTCCACCATGGTGGTCGGACAGACGTCGGGACATTGGGTATAGCCGAAAAATACGACTACCGCCTTGCCCTTGTAATCAGCCAGCGTGCGCGGCTTGCCGGTGTGGTCGGTCAGCGCGAAATCGCGGGCGTAGCCGAGGCCGGTGACGTCGGTGTTGATGAAAGCGCTGTTGGCAGGCGACAGTGTCATTTCCTGGCCGCCGCCGGCTGATTTGTCGCCGCAGGCGGTTAAAGACAAAGCCGTCAGCAGGCCGGCAACAGCCACGGTAAAAACACGCTTCATGTTTGCTTTCAGAATTTGAGATAGTGATCGACCAGCAAGGCGGCGAACAGCAGCGACAGGTAGATGATCGAATAAGCGAATGTCTTGCGCGCGATCAGGTCGGTGTAGTGCTGGTAGATCTGCCACGCGTACCAGAGGAAGATCAAGCCCAGCACCGCGGCGCTGGCCAGGTAGATCAAACCGCTCATGCCGACCGCGAACGGCAGCATGGTGGTGGCGACCAGGGCGATCGTGTAGAGCCAGATCTGGAACTGGGTGAACTTCATGCCGTGCGTGATCGGCAGCATCGGCAGGCCGGATTTCGCGTAGTCGTCGCGCCGGTACATGGCCAGCGCCCAGAAATGCGGCGGGGTCCAGACGAAGATGATCAGCACCAGGATCCAGGCTTGCATCGGCACGTCGTTGGCGATCGCGGCCCAGCCCAGCGCCGGCGGCATGGCGCCGGCCAGCCCGCCGATGACGATGTTTTGCGGCGTCGCCGGTTTCAGGATGATGGTGTAGATGATGGCGTAGCCGACGAACGTGGCGAAGGTCAGCCACATGGTGAGCGGATTGACGAAGTTGTACAGCACCCACATGCCGAGCCCGCCTATGACGCCGGAAAACACCAAGGTCTGCGGCACGGTGATTTCTCCGCGCGCCATGGGACGCCGGGCGGTGCGCGCCATGCGCGAATCGATTTCGCGCTCGACCAGGCAATTGACGGCAAAAGCGGCGCCGGCCAGCAGCCAGATGCCGATGGTGGCGGCGATCAAGCGTTGCCAATCCGGCAAACCTGGCGTCGACAGGAACATGCCGATCACCGCGCAAAACACCGCCAGCTGCGTAACGCGCGGCTTGGTCAGCGCCCAGTACTGGGCAATTCGATTAGGTGGTACGGTCAAAGCAGTCATGGGTGCGGGTTGAGGCGGTCAGCAATTACTGGGCGGGCTCCCAAAACGGGGGATGCGCCAGGAGCAAGTCTAGTCTTATAGTTTAACATGACCAGCAACAGCAACAGCGCCGCCGCACCACCGTTGTGCGCCACGGCGATGGCCAGCGGCCAGTTCAGGAAAATGGTAGACAAGCCGGTAATCAATTGCAAGCCGACAACGATCAGCAGCCAGCGGCCGGTGTTTTGCAAACCCTCGGTGCGCAAGGCTTTGCAGGCCAGCCAGACAACAAAGGCGATCACCACGAAAGCGAAGCTGCGATGGGTCCAGTGGATTGCCGTCAGGGCCTGGAACGACAGGAATTCGCCATCGGCGGTCATGCCCAGGTGGCGCCACAGGGTGAAGCCGTTGGCGAAATCCATCTGCGGCACCAGCGCGCCATGGCACGCAGGAAAATCCGTGCATGCCAGGGCGGCATAGTTGGTGCTCACCCAGCCGCCCAGGGCAATCTGCAGGACCAGCAGCAGCAGGCCGGCCAGGGCTGGTTTGGCCAAGGCGCTGGCGCTGGGCGCTACCGGCGAATGATGGGTTTGCCGCGCCGCCAGCCAGGTCAGCATCGCCAGCAGGGTCAGGCCAAGCAGCAGATGGGTAGTGACGATCACCGGCTGCAGTTTTTGCGTCACGGTCCAGGCGCCAAACGCGCCTTGCAGGCAGACGAATAAAAACAGCCAGGTTGGAAACCATGGTGAAAACCTGCTCTCCCGCTGGGCCGCCGCCGCTGGCTTGCGCGTTTTGAACCAGCGCATCCAGGCGATCACCATCAAGGCGATGATCAGCACGCCGACTCCCATCGCGAAATAGCGGTGGGTCATCTCGATCCAGGCTTTCATGACCGTGACCGGACCGGTCGGCATGGCTTCCTGCGCCGCGCTGATATGGGCATGCGCCTGCAGCGGATTGGAGTGGCCATAGCAGCCGGGCCAATCAGGACAGCCGAGGCCGGAATCGGTGAGGCGGGTGAAAGCGCCGAACATGATCAGGTCGAAGGTCAGGAACAGCGTCACCCATACCAGCTTGCGGTATTTATTGGTGTCGCTGGAAACCCAGACCACGCAGAACGCCAGCAAGGCAACCAGCAGTCCCATGCTGCCGAGCTGGATTAACATAGACGTTGTCATCGGCAACTCAACCTATCGCCGAAGCCCGCAGCAGCTTGGACAAGTCTTTTTTGACCTTGCTCGGATCGGCGTCCTTGGGAAAACGCATCATCAGGTGGCCGCGCGGATCCATCAGGTAGATGTGATCGGCGGCGCTGGTGCCGGCCTCGGTCGGCAGCCAGGCTTTCAGCAGGTCCGGCTTGACCCGCAGCAGCCTGGTGCCGTCGTATTCGCGCATCACCATGGTTGGCAAAGGCTGGTCGTCGGTAATCAGCCAGACCCGCTCGATCCTTTCCATTTCCTTGCCCTGCATCAGGCGCAGCTGGCGCATTTCGAACAGCTTGTCCTGGCAAGCCTTCTGGCAAGCGCCGCCGTCAACCTGCAGCATCAGCCACTTGCCCTGGTAGGCGTCCAGCGTGAGCGGCTTGCCGTCGAGCGCGGTGCTGCCCAGCTCGGGCACGGGATAGTTGCGCGGATCGAGCAGCTCGCCGTAGTTATTGCGGCTTTGCGGCTTGATCACGTAGTACGTGAGATAGGAGGCAATCATCGGCGCTGCGCATACTGCAATCACCGCGAACAGTTTCCAGCGGCCGCTCCGGCGCTGTTTGTCGTCAGCCGGACTGGGCTGGCTTGTTGGTGTTTTCTGGTCCACGTCTAAATCCTGTCACAACAAAAAAAATCAAGGCCATCACGGCCAGCGCATACCACTGGAACGCGTAGCCGCGGTGCTTTTCGATACCGAGCGAGGGCCTGGGCCAGTCGCGCAGCAAATGGTCGCCGGAATTGCTGGTCTGCTCGATCACGAACGGCTGCAGCCTGAATTTGCTGGCGGCGGCGAATTCATCGATTCCCAGGTTTTGCACAATCGCCTGGGGCCGCAAGGGGCCGGCATCTCCCAGCTGCAGGACATGGCCGAAATCGCGCCTGACCAGTCCTTCTATCTCGACCGTGCCGGCCGGCGTCGGATAAGACGGCAGCTTGCTGCGATCGGCAGGATCGCGCGGCAGCCAGCCGCGCGCCACCAGCACATAACTATCCACCCCCGTGCCCGTCGCCGCCAGCTTGAACGGCATCAGCACATAAAATCCTGCCACGCCGTTCAAGGGGCGATTGTCGAGATAGACCGGCCATCCGGCAATAAATTCACCGCGCAGCGCCATGCGCCTGAATTCGATCTGGTCAACGTCTTGCAAGGCGTCGCCAAGCTTGGCGGTGGCGTCGGCTTCGCGCTGCAGCAACCTGTTTTCGATCGCCTGCTTCTGGTCGCCGCGACGGGTTTGCCATTGTGCCAACGTTATGCCCAGCACCACCAGCAATACGGTCACCACGAAGGGAACCAGCCGAAATCTGAATCTAAACCGGAATCCGATTGGCATTACAATATCGCCTTAGTCAACATTTCCCTGGCCCAAAAATGAAAATCGTCGTCGCCATCGCCTTCATCCTGATTATCGGCAGCCTTGCTTCGGCGCTGATTTTCCTGATGCGCGACAAAGGTAAAAGCAACCGCACGGTGCAGGCCCTGACCATGCGCGTCGGCTTTTCGGTCGCCCTCTTCATCCTGCTGCTGGTCCTGTACAAACTCGGCTATATCCAGCCGACCGGGCTGCACTGAGCAGCATAGCGCTACCAGAATCCACAGTAAAAAAGGCCGCACCGAAGTGTGGCCTTTCTTTTATGCGCCTGTTTCAGGCGCTTGATCCGACCTTGCCGTTACAGCCAGTACACCACGACGTACAGGCCGAGCCAGACGACGTCCACAAAGTGCCAGTACCAGGCCGCGCCTTCAAACGCGAAATGGTGTTCCGGGGTGAAATGTCCTTTCAGTACACGGAACAGCACCACCGACAGCATGATGGCGCCGATGGTGACGTGGAAGCCGTGGAAACCGGTCAGCAGGAAGAAGGTCGAACCGTAGACGCCGGAAGTCAGCTTCAGGTTGAAGTCGCTGTACGCTTCGATGTATTCGGCAGCCTGGAAGCCCATGAAGGTCGCGCCCAGTGCGATCGTGATGAACAGCCAGAATGCGGTCTTGCCGCGGTGGCCGGCGCGCAAAGCGTGGTGGGAAATCGTCAGGGTGACGCCGGAAGCCAGCAGCAAGGCGGTGTTGATGGTCGGGATCGGGAACGGTCCCATGGTGCTGAAGGATTCGATGGTGCCGGCCGGGCCCGCATTGCCCCAGTGCGCGGCAAAGTCTGGCCACAGCAGCTTGTTGTCGAGGTCGCCCAGCCATGGCATGGCAATGCTGCGGGCGTAGAACAAGGCGCCGAAAAACGCAGCGAAAAACATGACTTCGGAGAAGATGAACCAGCTCATGCTCCAGCGGTACGAGGTATCGATGCGCGCGCTGTACATGCCGCCTTCGGACTCGCGGATGGAATCGCCGAACCATTTGAACAGCACCACCAGGAACGACAGGATGCCGATAGCGCACAGCTCCGGCCCCCACACGACGCTGTTGACCCATGCCGCGGCGCCTGCCATCGTCGCCAGCAGCGAGACGCCGCCCAGCACCGGCCACCTGGATGGGCCAGGGACGAAATAGTAAGGCGCACTACCTTGTTGAGAACTCATTTCCATCTCCCGATACAAATTTAATTAGTTTCTGTCAGTTACTGTGCTGCGGTTTTACTTAGCGACAACCAGTTTCACGATGGTGAGCAGGATCGCAATAAAAATCAGGGCGCCGAGTATCCCGGCTATCACTACATGCACCGGGTTCAGGCCGGCGGCATCGCTTTCATAATCTTTTCTCTTGCGCACGCCGAAGAACGACCAGAATACCGCTTTCATGGTGGCGCCGAATGAGGCTTTACGGCGGCTTGCTTGCTTCAGATCCGACATTTGATACCCCTGGTTGTCCTGCCAATCATGCTGCTGAATCGCCGGGATCAGCCCGGTTTGTCCGGCTGCCCTGCAATTTCAAAAAACGTATAGGACAGCGTGATCAGCTTTACATCTTTAGGTATAGCAGGATCTATGTAAAACACCACCGGCATTTCCTTGGCCTGGTTCGGGCCCAGGGTCTGCTGGGTGAAACAGAAACATTCGACCTTCTTGAAGAAAGCCGCCGCCTGCTGTGGCGCATAACTAGGAATCGCCTGTGCATCCATCTTGCGCGACTGCTTGTTCACCACTTCATACACCACCTGCGTCATTTCGCCCGGGTGCACCTGCACGCTGCTGACCGTCGGCCTGAAACGCCAGGGGCCTTGCGAATTGCCGTCGAATTCGACGGTAATCGTGCGGCTCTTGTCGACCTGGGTATTGGCCGGCGCTTCCACCGTAGCGTCTTTCGGCGTCAGGTAATTGACGCCGGTAATCTCGCAGATCTTTTTATACACCGGCACCAGGCCATAACCGAAACCGAACATCAGGACCGCAATCACCAGCAGCTTGCCCAGCATTTGCCCGTTCAGCTTCCTCGATTCAGCCTTGGCGCCTTCATTTGCACCACTATCCGCAGGATCCGCCATTTACTTGAACCACAGCATCTTGACGAAGATCGCAATGAAGAAGCTCAATGCAAGCAGGCCTACCAACAATCCGGTACGTACGTTATTCGGCTTCTTTGGGTTGCTCATTTTGCTCAGTCGCACAGGGTTGGCGGGCTGTGCTGCCGCCCGCCGCTACCGTTATTTAAAGGTCGGTGGCGTTTCGAATGTATGGAAAGGCGCCGGGCTAGGCACAGTCCATTCCAGTCCTTCGGCGCCGTCCCATGGCTTGTCGGCTGCTTTCTTGCCGCCCTTGATCGATGGAATGATCACGAAGAACAGGAAGTAGACCTGGCTCAGGCCGAAACCCAGGGCGCCGATCGAAGCGAGCATGTTGAAATCGGTGAACTGCGCCGGATAATCGGCGTAGCGGCGCGGCATGCCGGCCAGGCCCAGGAAATGCATAGGGAAGAAAGTCACGTTGAACCAGATCAGCGAATTCCAGAAGTGGATCTTGCCGCGGGTTTCGTTGTACATGAAACCGGTCCACTTCGGACCCCAGTAGTAATAACCGGCGAACAGCGCGAACAGGGAACCGGCCACCAGCACGTAGTGGAAATGCGCCACCACGTAGTAGGTATCCTGCATCTGGATATCGATCGGGGTCACCGCCAGGATCAGGCCGGTGAAACCGCCCATGGTGAACACGAAGATGAAGCCGATGGCGAACAGCATCGGCGTTTCGAAGGTCATCGAACCGCGCCACATGGTAGCGATCCAGTTGAAGATCTTGACGCCGGTAGGCACCGCGATCAGCATGGTTGCGTACATGAAGAACAGCTGCGCAGTCACCGGCATGCCGGTGGTGAACATGTGGTGGGCCCAGACGATGAACGACAGGATCGCAATCGAAGCCGTGGCGTACACCATCGATGCATAGCCGAACAGCTGCTTGCGGGCAAAAGCCGGGATGATCTGCGACACGATGCCGAACGCCGGCAGGATCATGATGTAGACCTCCGGGTGTCCGAAGAACCAGAAGATGTGCTGGTACATCACAGGATCGCCGCCGCCGGCAGCGTTAAAGAAAGATGTGCCGAAATGACGATCGGTCAGGGTCATGGTGATCGCACCGGCCAGGACAGGCATCACGGCGATCAGCAGGTAGGCGGTGATCAGCCAGGTCCAGCAGAACATCGGCATCTTCATCAGCGTCATGCCAGGTGCGCGCATGTTGAGGATGGTGGTGATGATGTTGATCGAACCCATGATCGACGAAGCACCCATGATATGGATGGCGAAAATCGCCATGTCCATGCCAGGTCCCATCTGGGTCGACAGCGGTGCGTACAGGGTCCAGCCGGCAGCGGTTGCGCCGCCCGGCACCAGGAACGAAGTCGCCAGCAGCAGGGCCGCCGGCGGCATCAGCCAGAACGAGAAATTGTTCATGCGCGCAAAAGCCATGTCGGACGCGCCGATCTGCAGCGGGATCATCCAGTTGGCGAAACCGACGAAAGCAGGCATGATCGCGCCGAACACCATGATCAGGCCGTGCATGGTGGTCAGCTGGTTGAAGAATTCCGGCTTGAAGAACTGCAGGCCAGGCTGGAACAGCTCGGCGCGGATCAGCAGCGCCAGCACGCCGCCGGACAGCAGCATGGTGAACGAGAACCACAGGTACAAGGTGCCGATATCCTTGTGGTTGGTGGCGAACAGCCAGCGGCGCCAGCCGTGCGGATGGTCATGCGCGTGGTCGTGATCGTGAGAATGATCGTGTGCGTGATCGACTGCGGTAGTGCTCATCTCAATCTCCTAATTTACTTACGCGCAGCCAGCACTTCAGCTGGTTGGACAATATTTTCCTGGGCCTTGTTGGACCAGTTGTTGCGGGTGTAGGTAATCACCGCAGCAATTTCGGTATCCGACAACACGGCTTTCCAGGCGGGCATCTGCATGCTGCCGGTGACTTTACCGTTCAGCACGACGTTGATCTGTTCGGCACGCGGGCCGTTGACGACCGGGTCGCCATCCAGCGCCGGGAACGCGCCAGGCACGCCCTTGCCGGTAGCCTGGTGGCAGACCGCGCAATTGGCCGTGTAGACTTTTTCGCCGCGCTGTTTCAATTCGTCGATGGTCCAGGTCTTGGTCGGATCGTCTGCCTGCGCAGCCATTTCCTTTTTCTTGCCGTCGACCCAGGCCTTGTAATCTGCTTCGCTCAGGACGTTGACCACGATAGGCATGAAGGCGTGGTCCTTGCCGCACAGTTCAACGCACTGGCCGCGGTAGGTGCCGACCTTTTCAGCCTTGAACCAGGTGTCGCGCACGAAACCGGGAATCGCATCCTGCTTGACGCCGAATGCCGGAATGCCCCAGGAGTGGATGACGTCGTTGGCGGTGGTGATGATGCGGACCTTCTTGTTGACCGGGACCACCATCGGATTGTCGACTTCGATCAGGTAGTTGTCGTTCTTGACCTTGGTCGAATCCACCACTTGCTCATGCGGCGTCGACAGGTTGGACAGGAAGGAAATGCCGGAACCTTCGCCGTTGAGGTAGTCATAACCCCATTTCCACTGCATGCCGGTGACTTTGATCGTGAGGTCGGCATTGGATGTGTCCTTCATCGCCACCACGGTCTTGGTGGCAGGCAGGGCCATGCCGATGACGATCAGGAAAGGAACCACGGTCCAGGCGATTTCGACGCCGGTGCTTTCGTGGAAACTGGCCGATTTGTGGCCGAGCGATTTGCGGTGCTTGAGGATGGAGTAGAACATCACCCCGAAAACGGCCAGGAAGATCACCAGGCAAATGATCAGCATCAAGTGATGCAGGTCATAGATTTGCTGAGCGATTTGCGTCACCGGTGGTTGAAAGTTCATCTGCAGTACCGCTGGACCACCCGGACTATCGACCACCGCCCATGACGGCATAGCTGCCGACAAGAGCGAGGCACCGAGCATCAACGATATAAGGCGCTTCGCATATTCCATGATTTCCTCAAAAGCCCAAAATTATAATTATGTCAAGCACTAGGCACTTGTACGCTGTAGCTCCTGCCGCAGCTCCAGAACAAACTCGCGCCGCTTCCATTTCGTCAAAAACTGCCCCACTTCAACCCTGGTGCCAAGCGCCTCGATGTCTATCAGGCCCTTGTTTGTCTCTTGCACCGCAATCCGGATCGAATGCAGATCCAGCTTGAATCGTCGAACTTCCTGTGCCTGTATCACTTCCACAAGCAGATAATCGTCCAGCATCGCTATGTGCTCGCGGTCCGTGGCATGCCTTGCATAGACCAGGAATGCGACAGCAACCGCCGACATTTCCAGGACCGCAAATACCAGGACAAACCAGGCGCCGCGCAAGGTAAAGCCGATTGCCACGGCAAACGACGTGGTACAGAGGATTGCATAGAAAAAACCAAGTTGGCGCGGCGCGATTGCGCAGTTACGCCTCAAGTCCCATTCTCGCTTAATCATGATGCACTATCGACACCGAACAAGTCGCCTGTACGCACAAGCTAAAACCTTCGAAGTATAAGGGGTAACCGAAGATGTTATCAAGGAGAATCAAATCCTTATACCCGCTGCACGCACGCCCTGAAAACCGCGCTTTCATCCCCGTGCGGCGCCGCCTTCCTCCACGACAAACCGCCCAATTATCGCCCTATCGATATGTTTCATATAGGAAATTTATTATACTGACGAGAGCCCGGATCAGCAGAGATATGCCATATTGACAACCCGCACCGTATCCCGGCCTCCCCCGACAAGGCTTGGAATTAATTAGGGTCAGAGTCGATTTATTGTCGCCAATCCAGCGGGACGCGGGTTTTCTGCGCGATGCGGCCAATCATTCCCAGTCCCGTCATGGCTTCAAATAAGCGTACCCCTGCGACTGCAGATCGGCGAGCAACACAACTGCGCCTTTATCGGCAACGGTAAAACCTGGCAGCAGATCTTTCAGCGATACGTTCTGTGCCTTCATCGTATTGATGCAGGCATTCAACCCGAGTCCCATTTTTGCCAGCCCGGCCACCTGCGCGCTCAATTCCGGGCTTGCCTGCGTTGAGTAAAACGCCTTGAGCGCCGCGCCATGTATGACCAGATTGATTTTGACCCGGTCCGGCCCTCCCATGCCGTCGAAATGATTCTGGATATTGCCGAGTACGAAACCGGCTTTATCAAGTTCATTCAGGTGATAGGCGACCTTGGCTTTATCCACGCCCGCAACGCCTACCGCATTGGCGCGCGACGCGGTGCCGGCAAGGACAGCTGCCGCGCCGATTGATGAGAACATAGTCCATAGTATGTTGCGTCGTTGCATATGTGCCCCCGAATGGAAAACGAACGAATAGGATAACGCTGATTTATCGAAGGCCTGTAAGTGCATCGACGTTAAATCAAATCCGCCAACGGATGATTTTTTCCTGTCCATGGATTGGCGAAAAAACCGTTGCCCCAATCGTCTGCCACCGCGGCCAAGGTTGCTGGCTGCCATTTCGGCTGGCGGTCCTTGTCGATGATCAGGGCCCGGATGCCTTCGGCAAAATCGGCGCGGGCGGCACAGTGCAGAGAAACCACATATTCGAGGCGGAACACTTCCGCCAGCGACATGTGCCGCGCCCGCTTCTGCAGGGCGTGCGACAGCCAGGCCGAGCCGGGGCTGCCGGCGGCCAGCGTGGCGATGCCTCTTTGCAGCCACTGGTCTTCGGTTTCCAGCGTGACGATATTGTCCACCACCTCCGCCAGGGTCGGCGCGCCGCACAGCCGGTTGATCAATGCGAAATGCTGCTGCAATGGAGCCGGCGCGGCCTCGAAAGCCGCCGCCCCCTGACCTTGGGCATCCAGCAGAACCCGGCTCAGCAACACATCATCCTGCCTGCCATCCCAAGGCTGGTCAAGCAAGGCAGCCAGCACCGCCTGCTTTTGCGCATGGCTGACCTGGTAGTCGGCCAGCCGCGCAAAAATGGCGTCGGCCGCACCGATGGAAGCCCCGCTCAAGGCCAGGAACAAACCGGCCTGGCCCGGCATGCGGTTCAGGAACCAGGTGCCGCCCACGTCCGGATACAGGCCGATCGTAATCTCCGGCATCGCCAGCCGCGACTTCTCGGTCACCACGCGGTGGCTGGCGCCCGCCATCAGGCCGATGCCGCCGCCCATCACGATGCCATGGCCCCAGGCCAGGATCGGTTTCGGATACGTATGGATCAGGTAGTCGAGCCGGTATTCGCGCTCGAAAAAATCGCAGGCGTAAGTATTGCTGCGAATATCTTCCGGCTTGCCGGCGGCATGCTGGTCCAGCATGGTGCGGTACAAACCCTGCAAGTCGCCGCCGGCGCAAAAAGCCTTTTCGCCGGCAGCCTGCAACACCACCATCGCCAGTTGCGGATCGGCGGCCCATGCACGCAATTGCTGGTCCAGCAGGTCCACCATTTCCAGCGATATCGCATTCAGCGTCTTTTCGACATTCAGCGTGGCGACGCCGATGCGTTTGCCATTTTCGGCCGCCAGCTCTTCGAACAAGGCCGGCGCCGCCGTCATATTCACTTCTGCCATCATTGATTGCTCCACACAGCCGGACGCTTTTGCAGGAAGGCATTCACGCCTTCCTTTTGATCCTGGGTATCAAACAGGTCGAGGAACAATTCGCGCTCCACCGGCAGCAAGTTCGCCAGGGGATTGCCGCGCGCGCCCTGGATCAGTTTCTTGCAGGCGCTGATGCTGGACGGGCTCTGCTTGCTAACCTGCTCGGCCAGCGCCAGCGCGCGCTGCCTGACCTCGCCCTGCTTGACCACTTCTTCGACCAGGCCGATGCGCAATGCCGTTTCAGCATTGACCCGCTCGCCGCACAAGATCATGCGTTTGGCCCAGCCTTCGCCCACCAGCCACGGCAGGTTCTGGGTGCCGCCGGCGCAAGGCAGCAGACCGACCGCAGCCTCGGGCAAAGCCATCTGCGCGTGCTCCTCGGCGATGCGCAAGTCGCAGGCCAGCGCACACTCCAAACCGCCGCCCATGGCGTAGCCGTTGATGGCGGCAATCGAGACGCCGCGGAAGCCCGACAGGGTTTCGAATGCCTCGCCGAAGCGGCGCGCCATTTCGCGCGCCATGACCTTGTCGCCATCGGCGAACAGTTTCAGGTCGGCGCCGGCGCAAAAGAATTTCCCGCCTTCGCCGGTGAGCACCAGGCTGTAGATACCCTTGTCCGCATTCAAGTCCTGGACCAGGCGCGTCAGGTCGCGCAGGGCGGCGCCGGTCCAGGTATTGGCCGGTGGATTGGCCATCGTGACGACGGCGGTGTGGCTGATGATTTCCAGCCGCAGGTTGGTGTAGGTAGTGTTGTCGCTATTCATCGGATGTCCTCGTTGGATGCGCTGCTCAGCAACTGGCGGGCAATGATCACGCGCATGATTTCATTGGTGCCTTCCAGGATCTGGTGCACGCGCACATCGCGGAAATGGCGCTCCAGCGGGTATTCCCGGATGTAGCCGTAACCGCCGTGGATCTGCAGCGCTTCGTTGCAGATCTGGAAGCCGATGTCGGTGGCAAAGCGTTTCGCCATCGCACAGTATGTCGTCGCATTCGGATCCTTGGCGTCCAGCTTGCAGGCGGCCAGGCGCACCATCTGGCGCGCGGCCACCAGCTCGGTCTGCATGTCGGCCAGCTTGAACTGCAGCGCCTGGAAATCCGACAGCGGCCGGTTGAATTGCCGCCGCTCGCTCATGTACGCGTGCGCTGCATCCAGTGCCGCCTGGGCGGTGCCGACCGAGCAGGTAGCGATATTGATGCGGCCGCCATCGAGGCCGCGCATCGCCAGGCGGAAACCTTCGCCTTCTTGTCCCAGCAGGTGATCGGCGGGAATCCGCACGTTATCGAAGCTGATGGTGCGCGTCGGCTGGCTGTTCCAGCCCATCTTTTCTTCCTTGCGGCCATAACTGATGCCCGGCGTATCGGCCGGCACCACGAAAGCCGACACGCCATGGGCGCCGCCGGCGCCGGTGCGCGCCATCAAGACCAGGACATCGGTAGCGCCGGCGCCGGAAATGAAAGCCTTGGAGCCGTTGATCACATACTCACCGTTAACCAATTGCGCGCTGGTTTTCAAAGACGCAGCGTCCGAGCCTGAACCCGGTTCGGTCAGGCAATAGGAGCCCAGCTTCTGGCCGCTCGCCAGCTTGCCGCACCAGGCTGTACGCACTGCCGGCGTGGCCCAGTTGGCGATCATCCAGCTCACCATGTTATGGATCGTCAGATAGGCCGTGGTCGAGGTGCAGCCGCGCGCAAGTTCTTCGAATACGATGGTGGCGTCCAGCCGCGACAAACCCAGGCCGCCCGCTTCTTCAGGCGTGTACAAACCGCAGAAACCCAGTTCGCCCGCCTTGGCGATGACATCGGTCGGGAAGATACTCTCGGCATCCCACTTGGCGGCATGCGGCGCCAGTTCTCCTGCTGCGAAATCACGCGCGGTCTGCTGGAACGCGCG
Organism: Collimonas sp. GW821-FHT07E08; assembly: GCF_059418905.1. Lineage (NCBI taxonomy): Bacteria > Pseudomonadati > Pseudomonadota > Betaproteobacteria > Burkholderiales > Oxalobacteraceae > Collimonas > Collimonas sp. GW821-FHT07E08. The sequence goes on from NZ_JBWKQR010000007.1 coordinate 108,250, forward strand.
TTGCTCCTCTGATAATTCGAAATCCATGGTGGTCTGCCTCCAAATCGGATGGGTATCGGTGATTGCTGCTGACGGCAATTTCTATCCCAGCAGGATAGCAATAATTGACGTTAACGTAAACGTCACCCAATCCATTTGGACGAAAAAAAAGCGACGGAGAGAATGCCGTCGCCTGAGACCGCCTACCTGCCTTATGACTATTTAGGCATCAATACGGTATCGATCACGTTGATCACGCCGTTCGACTGATTCACGTCATAGGTGCTGATATTGGCGCTATGGCCGCCTTCGTCAGTGACGGCAATATTGTGCGGGCCATTTTGCGTGAAGGCCAGCTTGCCGCCGCTGGCGGTAGGCAATTCTGCCTTGCCATTGCCTTGCTTGATGGCGCTTTCAAGCCTGGCATAGCCATACCGGCCTGGCACCACGTGATAAGTCAGGATTTTGGTCAGGGTCGCCTTGTTTTCCGGCTTGACCAAGGTTTCGACCGTACCGGCCGGCAGCTTGGCGAAGGCAGCGTTGGTCGGGGCAAATACAGTGAACGGCCCTTTGCCTTTCAGCGTTTCCACCAGGCCCGCAGCTTTTACCGCGGCTACCAGGGTGGTGTGGTCTGCCGAATTGACAGCGTTGTCGACGATGTCCTTGCTGGGATACATGCTTTGCCCGCCAACCATCACGGTATCTTCTGCATGAGCCGCGCCGGCGGCAATCAGGGTTGCGGACAAAGTCAAGGCATAGGTAAGTTTGCGCATGATGATTCCTTTGAAAGAAAGTCAGTTTTCGGAGCCTGCACAGTCATATACGCAACTGCCCCGAAACCGGATTCGCCGGATCCAAAAAAAATCATGCAAGAAGATGGCGATGCCGATATGGCATCTGCCGAAAGAAAATGAAGTAAGCCGATAGGCCGGATTCTGTTACGACGTCCAGGCTTGCGCCCTCGCGTTATGACAACCATTCCTCTAGGCGCTGGATTACTCCAGCGCTCAAGCTTCCTACCCGCACGCTCCGCGAGCAACATCAACGCGTGCCTATTTGGAATTGCTCCGAGTGGAGGTTACCGCGTTTCACCGTAACTTAATACGCTCGTCTCTGTGGCCCTATTCCTCGCCTCACGGCGGACGGCCGTTAACCGTCACCCTGCTCTATGGAGTCCGGACCTTCCTCCCGCCGGCGCATTGCAGCGCCGGCCAGCGGCTGTCTGGCTTACTTCAGGCCGCATTTTACCGCAACGGGAGCGGCAGCCCGCGCTATTTCATTGCACTTGCGCCATCGGACCCTGTAGACGATGCCAAAACAGCATGAGACAGAATATTGAGGCATACGTATAGTATTCATGGCTTTGTGCACTGCAAGAGCACGGCAAGCGATATCACATCCCCGACAGGACAAGACAAATGCACATCTGCGTATTGGGCGCCGGCGTCATCGGCGTCACTTCCGCCTACCGGCTGCTGGAAGCCGGCCACCAAGTCACGCTGGTCGACGCCGAAGCGCTGCCCGGCAGCCAGACCAGCCTGGGCAACGGCGCCCAGCTGAGTTTCTCCTATGTCGCGCCGCTGGCCGATCCTTCGGTCTGGACCCACTGGCCGGAATACCTGTTCAGCGCCGGTTCGCCATTGACGCTGCGGCCGAAAATGGATCCGGCGCAATGGCGCTGGCTGTTCAAGTTCCTGGCGGCCTGCAACGCCAGCCGGGTCAGGCACACCACTGTCGACCTGCTGCGGCTGGCGTTCTTCAGCCGCGACCAATTGCAGCAATTGATGCAGGCGCAGCCGTTGGATTTCCAGCATCGCCGCGCCGGCAAGCTAGTGATGTACGGCGACGCCAAAGGGCTGGAAGGCGCCCGCAGGCAAATCGAGTTCCAGGCCCTCCATGGCTGCCAGCAGGAAATCATCGACGCCGCGCGCTGCATGCAGATCGAACCGGCGCTGGCCAACGCCAAGCGCGACTGGGTTGGCGGCGTGTATACCCCGAGCGAAGAAGCGGGCGACTGCGCACTGTTCTGCCGGCAACTGGTCGGGGCCATGTCGCAACAGTCGGGCTTCCGCTTCGCTCACTCGCAGCGCATCCATAAACTGGAAATGCGCAATGGCGCCTTGACAGCGGTGCACGCTGGCCAGGAACAGATAGCCGCCGACGCCTTCGTATTGGCATTGGGCGCCGCCAGCGCCGATTTTGCACGCCACGCCGGCTTCTCGCTGCCGCTTTACCCGCTCAAGGGCTACAGCATCACCGTGCCGCTGGACAACGCCGCCACGCAGGCCGCGGCGCCGCAGGTGTCGATCACCGACCTTTCCCGGAAAATCGTTTATGCCCGGCTGGGAAACCGCCTGCGGGTTGCGGGGCGGGTGGAGCTGGTCGGCATGGATCGCAGCATACCGGCTGCCGCCATCGATGAACTGAAGCGCGGCGTCAGCGAATTGTTCCCTGGCTGCGGCGACTTGTCCGACAGCGCCGGCCTGTCGCCCTGGACCGGATTCCGGCCGGCGACGCCGAGCGGCGTGCCGCTGATTTCCGCTTCCCCAGTCAAGAACCTGTACCTGAATGTCGGCCACGGCAGCCTCGGCTGGACCCTGGCGCACGGCAGCGCAAGCCTGCTGGCCCAGCTGATCGCGGGCGGCGCCACTGCGATCGACACCAGTCCTTTCTCATTTAGCGCAAGCAAAGGAACATCATGAAACTCATCACCAACCAGCAAGTCGCGGAACTGATCAACACCGGCGACGCCATCGATGCCATGCGCCAGGCTTTCGCCGGCATCGGACAAGGCGCGCAGCAGGCCAGGATGCGCACCAGCGCGGGCCCCGTCATGATGTCCAGCATGGGCGCATTGCTGCCGGCCGCCGGCATTGCCGGTTACAAGGTCTACACCACGATCAACGGCAAATTTCATTTCGTCACCGTGCTGTTTTCTACCGAAGACGGGCGGCCGCTGGCGGCGATTGAATCCGACACCATGACCGGCCTGCGCACCGCTGCCGCCACCGCAGTCGCCGCCGACAACCTGGCCAGGCAAGACGTGTCCACGCTGGCGGTGATCGGCACCGGGGTCCAGGCGCACTCGCATGTGCCGGCTTTGCTGGCGGTGCGAAAATTCAAGGAGATCCTGATTGCCGGCCGCAGCGGGCAGCAGCAGTTTGCAGAGCAGGTCACGCAGCAGACCGGCATCCCGGCGCGCGCCGTCAGCATCGACGAAGCAGCCCAGGCCGGCGACGTAGTAGTCACTGTGACGCGCTCGGCCACGCCGCTGTTTTCCGGCGACTTGCTGCAAGCCGGCGCCTTCGTGGCGGCAGTAGGCGCTAGCAAAGGCAACCTGCGCGAACTCGACGACCGCGCGATCGCCCGCGCCAACACCCTGGTGGTCGAATGGAAACCACAAGCGCAACAGGAAGCCGGCGACCTGCTGCTGTGCCAGCCCGGCACTTTCGCCTGGGACCAGGTGTGGGAGCTGGGCCAGATTGTCGACGGCAGCAGCACTTACCAGCGCCAGCCGGACGACCTGGTGATCTACAAGGCGATTGGCGTCGGCCTCGAAGACATCGCCCTGTCCGGCCTGGTTTATCGCCGCGCCTGCCAACGTTTCGGCTGGTAAGCCCCGTTACACGCGGGATTGCTTGCCGCCGCCATGCCGTCAGTCTAGAATCGGGCCACCGATGACTACTGACGACAAACACACATGGAATTCCACCTGCTGAGCTTCCTGAAGACCGTGCTGTTTGTGCTGGCGGCACTGTTGCCGATCATGAATCCGCCCGGCGGCGCGCCGATTTTCCATGCGCTGACCATCTCCGCTTCCGACGCCACCCGCAATTCGCTGGCGCGCGGGGTGGCCATCAACTCCTTCCTGCTGCTGATGGGCGGCATGTTCATCGGTACCCATGTGCTGGCTTTTTTCGGCCTGTCGCTGCCGGTGGTGAAAGTCGCCGGCGGCCTGCTGGTGGTGGCCACTGCCTGGAAAATGCTGAACTCCGATGAAACGCCGATGGCGGAAGCGGTGCCTGCATCGCTCTGGACCGAACAGCTGGCCTCGAAGAAGGCTTTTTATCCGCTGGCGTTTCCGCTCACGGTCGGCCCCGGTTCGATCTCGGTCGCCATCACCCTGGGCGCCGGCGTGCGCGTGCCGAACGTGCCGCTGCCGCTGTCCATGGTCGCCGCCGTCGCCGGCCTTGCACTGGCGGCATTGGCGGTCTATCTCAGCAATCGTTTTGCCGGCGTGCTGATACGCATGCTGGGCGAGACCGGCACCACCGTCATGCAGCGCATGACTTCATTCATCTTGCTGTGCATCGGCGTGCAAATCCTGTGGGACGGAGTGAGCGGCTTATTATTGTTGTGGCAAGCGCACTAAATCACTTTTTCTGATTTTGCGGAATTCTAGTGATAAGATTACTGCCTCACCAACTCATTAGGAGCACACTATGCTGAAGAAGATGATGGTAGTTGCAGCGATGTTTGGCATGCTGGGCGCGCTGTCAGCGTGCAACACGATGGCCGGTGTCGGCAAGGACGTGCAAACCGGTGGTGAAAAGGTACAAGACGCGGCTCAGGACGTGCAAAAGAAAATGTAGTTTCCTGCGATGCTTTGCAGATAAAAAAAACCCGGCCTGGCGTCGGGTTTTTTATTCACGTCATGCAAGCATCGCGGTGCATCAGGCAAACTTGCTGAAATCAGGCTTGCGTTTTTCGAAGAAAGCCATGAACGCCTCGGCCGCCTCTGGCGCAGCCAGCATCGCACCGAAGTGCTCGACCTCCTGCTTCATCTGCGCTTCCACTGCCGCGGTCTGGCCGCCTTTCATGAGGCGCTTGGTGACGCGGATCGAAGCCGCCGGCAAAGCAACCAGCTTGGCCGCCTGTGCTCGCGCGAACGCCTGCAATTCTTCAGCTGGCAGCACCTTGTTGACCAGGCCCATGGCATTGGCTTCCTCTGCCGTAAAAGCCTCGCCCAGCAGGAGCTTTTCCGCCGCCCGCTGGTAGCCTGCGATTTGCGGCAGGATCAGGCTGGAAGCCGCCTCCGGGCACAGGCCGAGCTGCGTGAACGGCATCGAGAAACGCGCATTGTCGGCGGCATACACCAGGTCGCAATGCATCAGCAGGGTGGTGCCGATGCCGACCGCGGCGCCCGCCACCGCTGCCACCAGCGGCTTGCTGGCATGGCTGATCTGCCACAGGAACTGGAACACCGGGCTGTCGGAACCGGTCGGCCGGTTCTTCATGAAATCTTCGAGGTCGTTGCCGGCGCTGAAAATCTGCGGCTTGCCGGTAAACAGGATCGCCCTAACCGCGCTATCGCTCTCGGCATCTTTCAAGGCGTCGACCATGGTCTGGTACATGGCGGCGGTAATTGCATTTTTCTTTTCCAGGCGATTGAATTCAATCGTCAGGATGCCGTTTTCCTTGCTGGTCAATATATCCATTTTCTACTCCGGTTCGGCGCGCAGTGTGCAACGCCTTGATTCAATTGAAGATACAAAAAAAACCGCACGGCGGTAGCTGTACGGCTTTTTCTGTTTTTGACGATTGCTTATGACAATCTGGATAACTTGATTACATGCGCTCGAAAATACCTGCAGCGCCCATGCCGGTGCCGACGCACATGGTGACCATGCCGTACTTCAGGTTGTGGCGGCGCATGGCGTGGATCGTGGTTGCCGAACGGATCGCACCGGTTGCACCCAGCGGATGGCCGAGGGCGATCGCGCCGCCCATCGGGTTGACCTTGGCCGGATCGAGGCCGAGGTCCTGGATCACGGCCAGCGATTGCGCTGCAAACGCTTCGTTCAGTTCGATCCAGTCCAGCTGGTCCTGGGTGATGCCGGCGGCGCGCAACGCTGCCGGTATCGCTTCCTTAGGACCGATGCCCATGATTTCCGGCGGTACGCCGCGCACTGCAAACGAAGCGAAACGCGCCAGCGGCGTCAGGTTGAACTGCTTCAGGATCTTTTCGCTGACCAGGATCAGCGCACCGGCGCCGTCCGAAGTCTGCGAGGAGTTGCCCGCAGTGACCGTGCCCTTGGCGGCAAACACTGCCTTCAGCTTGGCCAGGCCTTCCATGGTGGATTCGCGCGCGCCTTCGTCGCGATCGACGGTACGGGTCTTGATATCGATCTGGCCGGTCGCCAGGTTAGGGAAACGCTCGATGATCTCGACCGAAGTCATTTCATCCTTGAACTCGCCGGCCGCCTGCGCCGCCAGCGCACGACGGTGCGATTCCAGCGCGAATGCATCCTGCGCTTCGCGCGACACTTTCCATTGCTGCGCCACTCTTTCACCGGTCAGCCCCATGCCGTAGGCCATGCCGATGTTTTCATCCTTGAACACGTCCATGTTGACCGACGGATGGAAACCCATCATCGGCACCATCGACATCGATTCGGCGCCGCCTGCGAACATCACATCGGCCTGGCCGACGCGGATGCGGTCAGCCGCCATCGCGACTGCGGTGATGCCGGAAGCGCAATAACGGTTGATGGTGACGCCGCCGATGGTGTTCGGCAAGCCAGCCAGCAACACGGCGTTGCGCGCCATGTTCAAGCCTTGCGCGCCTTCCGGGAACGAACAGCCGATGATCGCATCTTCGATCAGTTTCGGATCCAAGCCCGGCACTTGCGCCAGCGCCGATTGCATTACGCGCACCAGCAGGTCGTCCGGGCGCGTGTTCTTGAACATGCCGCGCGGCGCCTTGCCGATTGGCGTGCGGGTAGCGGCGACGATGTACGCATCTTGAAGTTGTTTAGTCATTTCCTGCTCCTGTTTGATTAGTTGCGCACTGGTTTGCCGGTCTGCATCATGCCCATGATCCGCTCTTGCGTCTTAGGGTTGTTCAGCAGTTCGACGAACGCTTTGCGTTCCAGGTCCAGCAACCATTGTTCATTCACTACGCTGCCCTCTTCCACTTCGCCGCCGCAGACGATGTTGGCGATCATGCTGCCCAGCTTGTAGTCATGGGCGGAGATGAAACCACCGTCGCGCATGTTGACCAGCTGCGCCAGGATGGTCGCAACGCCGTAACGGCCGATGACCGGGATCTGCGCTTTCAGCGGCGGACGATAGCCAGCGTCGAACATGGCGCGCGCTTCGACCTTGGCCACATGCAGCAGCTCGTAGGCATTGAACACGATGACATCGTCGGCCTTCAGGTAGCCCATGCTCTTCGCTTGCAAGGCCGATTTCGACACGTTGGCGGTTGCCGCGTTGAGGAAAGAAGTCTTCAGGAATTGCAGGATGTCGTTGCCCTTGGCATCGTTGGCAGCGCGTACTGCCGCTTCCTTCAAACCGCCGCCGGCCGGGATCAGGCCGACGCCGACTTCAACCAGGCCGATATACGACTCGATCGACGCCACGCGCTTGGCCGTATGCAACGCCAGTTCGCAGCCGCCGCCCAACGCCAGGCCGGCCACCGCGGCGACCACTGGCACGCTCGCATACTTGAGGCCCATGAAAGCCTGCTGCAGCTCGGCGACCATCGGTTCGATCGCCTTGGCGCCGCCCGACATGAACAAAGGCAGCATCGATTGCAAGTCCGCGCCAGCCGAAAATGCGCCGCCTTCAGCCGCATCCGCATGCCACAGCACCAGGCCCTTGTAATTCTTTTCGGCTTCCGCCACGGCTTTGTTCAGGCCGGCGATGACGCCAGGTCCGATCACGTGCATCTTGGTCTTGAACGACAGGACCAGCACTTCGTCGTTCTGATGCCATGCGCGCACCGAGTCGTCCTCGAATACGGTAGTGCCGGCAGTCTTGCCGTCGGCTACGCCTTCGCCCAGCAACGGCGCGCGGAATACCTGGCGCTCGTAGACCGGCAAGGTGGAACGGGCGACGTTGGCTTTCTTCGCCGGCGAATAAGAACCGTCGGCAGCGTGCACGCCGGTGCGGCCGTCGAATACCCAGGCTGGCAGCGGCGCATTGCACAGCGCCTTGCCGGCGTCGATATCTTCCTTGACCCAGCCGGCGATCTGCTGCCAGTCGGCGGCTTGCCAGATCTCGAACGGACCTACGCTCCAGCCGAAGCCCCAGCGCATGGCGAAATCGATGTCGCGCGCATTGTCGGCGATCGATTCCATGTGGACAGCGATGTAATGAAAACCGTCGCGGAAGATGGCCCACAGGAACTGCGCTTGCGGATTGCTCGATTCGCGCAGGGTTTTCATGCGCTTGACCGGATCCTTGTCTTTCAGGATGCGCGCCACCAGTTCGTCGGCCTTGCCGCCGCCGGCAACGTACTCGCCTTTGGCCGCATCGATGCGCAGGATGTCCTTGCCGACCTTCTTGTAGAAACCGGCGCCGGCCTTCTGGCCCAGCGCGCCCTGCTCAACCAGCTTGGCCAGCAGCGGCGGCGTTGCGTACACGCCGTAGAAAGGATCGTCCTTCAGGTTGTCCTGCATGGTCTTGATCACATGTCCCATGGTGTCCAGGCCGACCACGTCGGCGGTACGGAATGTGCCGGACTTGGCGCGGCCCAGCTTGGCGCCGGTCAGGTCATCCACCACGTCGACCGACAGGCCGAATTTTTCAGCCTGGTGCACGGTCGACAGGATGCCGAACACGCCCACGCGGTTGGCGATGAAGTTTGGCGTATCTTTGGCGCGGACCACGCCCTTGCCCAGCGTAGTAGCGAGGAAGCCTTCCAGCTGGTCGAGGATTTCCGGCTTGGTGGTCGCGGTAGGAATCAGTTCAACCAGGTGCATATAGCGCGGCGGGTTGAAAAAGTGCACACCGCAGAAGCGTGCTTTCAGTTCAGCGTCGAAACCTTCCGACAAGGCGGTGATCGACAGTCCCGAAGTGTTGGAAGCGAAAATCGCGTTCGGCGCAATGTGCGGCGCAACCTTCTTGTACAAGTCATGCTTCCAGTCCATGCGCTCGGCGATGGCTTCGATGATCAGGTCGCAGCCGGCCAGCACATCCAGGTTGTCTTCGTAGTTGGCGACTTCGATCAGCGATGCGTCATCCTTGTTGCCGAGCGGCGCCGGGCTGAGCTTCTTCAGGTTTTCAATGGCGCGCAGGACGATCCCGTTTTTCGGGCCTTCCTTGGCCGGCAGGTCGAACAGCACTACCGGCACCTTGGCGTTGAGGCAGTGGGCGGCAATTTGCGCACCCATCACGCCGGCGCCGAGTACGGCGACTTTTTTAACGATGAAATTGGACACTTGTATCTCCTTGGTCAGTCTGTTGGGGACGTGGACATGCGTAGCTTCAGCGCATGCCCACCCTACGGCTTAATTAGAATAAATCCGCATCCAGCGCCATCAGGCTGGCCGAACCGGAACGTGCCTGGCGAATCAGCATTGCGGTTTCCGGCAGCAGGCGGGCGAAATAGAAACGTGCGGTAGCCAGCTTGGAAACGTAGAACTTGTCACCTGAATCTTGCTTGGCCAAAGCGATCTTTGCCATTTGCGCAAAGAAGTAGGCATATACCAGATGGCCCACCACGCGCAGGTAAGGCACTGCCGCGGCGCCTGCTTCGTCAGGATTCTGGAAAGCCTTCATGCCGATTTCCATGGTCAGCTTGCTGACCTTGTCGCCGAGATCGGCCAGCGGCGTGATGAATTCCGACAAGGCTTCGTCAGCGCCATTCTCTTCGATGAACGCCTGCACCTTGGCGCCGAATTTCTTCAACTTGGCGCCGTTGTCCATCAATACCTTGCGGCCCAGCAGATCCAGCGACTGGATGGTGTTGGTGCCTTCGTAGATCATGTTGATGCGGGCATCGCGCACATATTGCTCCATGCCCCATTCGGCGATGAAGCCGTGGCCGCCGTACACCTGCATGCACTCCGACGTCGCCGTCCAGGCGTTATCGGTGATGAAGGCCTTGACCACAGGAGTCAGCAACGCAACTTCATCAGCTGCATCCTTGCGCACTGCTTCATCGGGATGGTTCAGCTCCTTGTCCAGCTGCAGCGCGACGTAGGAACAGAATGCGCGGGCGCCTTCAGCATACGCTTTTGCCGTCAGCAGCATGCGGCGCACGTCTGGATGGACGATGATCGGATCGGCTGGCTTGTCCTTGGCCTTGATGCCCGACAGGCTGCGCATCTGCAGCCGGTCCTTGGCGTACACCAGCGCGTTCTGGTAAGCGACTTCAGTCAGGCCCAGGCCTTGCATGCCGACGCCGAGGCGGGCTGCGTTCATGAACACGAACATCGCGTTCAAGCCTTTATGCGCGCCGCCGATGATCCAGCCGGTGGCGCCGTCCAGGTTCATCTGGCAGGTCGAATTGCCGTGGATGCCCATTTTTTCTTCGATCGCGCCGCAAGTAATCGGATTGCGCGCGCCCAGGGAACCGTCAGCGTTCGGCAGGAATTTCGGCACCAGGAACAGGGAGATGCCTTTCGAACCTTCCGGCGCGCCTGGCAAACGCGCCAGCACCAGGTGCAGGATGTTGGCCGACATGTCGTGCTCGCCGGCCGAGATGAAAATCTTGCTGCCGGTGATGCTGTAGGAACCGTCGGCTTGCGGCTCGGCTTTCGAGCGCAGCAGGCCGAGGTCGGTGCCGCAATGCGCTTCGGTCAGGCACATGGTGCCGGTCCATTCGCCCGAAACCAGCTTGGGCAGGTACATTGCCTGCTGCTCCGGCGTGCCGTGGGCGTGCAGGCACTCGTAGGCGCCGTGCGACAAGCCCGGGTACATGGTCCAGGCCTGGTTCGACGAATTCAGCATTTCATAGAAAGAATTGTTCATCACCAGCGGCAGGCCCTGGCCGCCGAATTCCGGATCGCAGGACAGCGCAGGCCAGCCGGCTTCCACGTACTGCTTGTAGGCTTCCTTGAAACCCTTGGGCGTGGTCACCGTGTGGCTGGCCTTGTCGTGGTGGCAGCCTTCGCGGTCGCCGGAGTGGTTCAGCGGGAACAGTACTTCGGAGGTGAACTTGCCGCCCTCTTCCAGCACTTGGTTGATGATGTCGGCATCGATCTCGGCATGCTTCGGCAATTGTTTCAGTTCATCTTCTACATGCAGCAACTCGTGCATGACGAATTGCATATCCCGCAGTGGCGCGACGTATTGACCCATGGTGCTCTCCTGATGATTGTTTGTATTTACTGGATTGATCTGGCTGCCGGCTTGGCAGCGATTTTTTGATTCGTTTGCGAGGATTTCTTGGTGGACTGGAGCGCCTGCGTATCACGATAACTGTCAATCAGGCGGTCGAAACCTTTTTGAGCGCGTTCTACGCTGCCGGCTTTTTTCAGGAAACGGGCGTCGTGATGCAGACCCAGGATCAAGCCGTACATCTCGTAGACCAGCTGGTCGGCGTCGGTGTCGGCGCGCAGGTGGCCGGCGTCGACTGCCTGCAGTGCGCAGCGATGCAGGGCCTGCTGCCAGGTGCGCACCATGGTCACCAGCTGTTCGCGGATTTCTCCCGGCCGGTCATCGTACTCGACGGCGCCGCTGATATAGATGCAACCGGAGGCGATTTCAATCGTCACCTGACGGATCCAGCGGGCAAACATGCATTCCAGGCGCGGCAGGCCGCGTGCTTCCTTGATACTCGGATAGAACACTTCCTGCTCGAACTGGCGGTGGTACAGCTTCACCACTTCGATCTGCAGATCTTCGCGCGAGCCGAAATGGGCAAACACGCCGGATTTGCTCATGTTCATTTTTTCGGCCAGCAAGCCGATGGTCAGACCCTCAAGGCCGTCACGGCTCGCCAGCGTGATGGCAACGTCGAGAATCGCTGCCCGCGTCATTTCGCCTTTACGCATGAATTTCGGCGGCATGTCAGTATGTGCCACGATAGTCCTGTCTCTGTCTGGTTAGGTCTGGATACAATCGGCGTTGCCTGGCTCGAAGACGGCTGCCTGCAAGAATGCGAACGCTCGTACTATTATGCACCAGAATCGAAATGTCAAACAGCGACTTAGAGGGGCCGTTCTACCGAGAATTCCTTCGAAATCCAGCGGAAGTTCTATTTGCGCTTCCTGAGCCCTGGATATGGCAGCCGCGCTTGATGAGAAAACGTCCTGGCAGCTTTACGCTAGCGCCAAAACCGGGCCGGGGCGATGTCAAACCGCCATCTAGGATTGTGCCTTATCCAGCAAGCGGCGGTCGCGCTTGGTCGGCCGCCCTTTGATCTGCTGTGTGGGTTCGTGGAAGAACTTGCGGTCTTCCGCAAGCGTGGCGCGCCTGGCTATGCTTTGTTCGGTTTCCTGGTATAGCGTCTGCGCAATCGCCGCCGAACTGCGGTTGTCTGCCAGCAGCACGACCGTCACCTCCCACACGCTGGCGCCGTTATCGATCGCCAGGATATCGCCGGCTTTCAGGTTGCGGGCCGGCTTGGTGCGCTCATCGTTCAGCCTGACCTTGCCGTGGTCGACCGCGTCGCTGGCCAGCGTGCGGGTCTTGAAAAACCGTGCCGCCCAGAGCCACTTGTCAATACGTACCGCTTCGACCGTCTTACCCATGCTGTGAATCCATAGTCTGCACCGCGCGCTTACACCGGGTTGCCGATGTCGATGAATTGATGCTGCAGGCCGAAATGCTCGGCCAGGTGGCGGCCCAGGGCTTGCACGCCGTAGCGCTCGGTGGCGTGATGGCCGGCCGCCAGGTAGGCCACCCCGGTTTCACGCGCCAGGTGCACGGTCGGCTCGGAAATCTCGCCGCTGATGTAGACGCCGGCGCCGGCGGCAATTGCATCGCCCAGCAGGTTTTGCGCGGCGCCGGTACACCAGGCGACCTGCCCGAGGCGCTGGGACGGATCGCCGATCAGGACCGGAACGCGCTGCAGCCGGCGTTCAATCACATTAGCCAAATCGCCCACGGTGCTTACCTGCGGATCGCTGACGCTGCCCAGCCAGCCCAGGCTGTCTTCGCCGAAGCGGCCATTGGGCGACAAACCCAATTGCTGCGCCAGCTGCACATTGTTGCCAAAATCCGCATGGGCATCGAGCGGCAGGTGATAGGCAAACAGGTTGATATCGTGCGTCAGCAGCAATTTCAGGCGCTTGTGCTTGGGGCCGACGACGCGCGCGTCCTCGCCGCGCCAAAAATAACCGTGGTGCACCAGGATGGCGTCCGCACCGCTGTCTACGGCCGCTTCCAGCAGAGCGAAGCTGGCGGTGACGCCTGTCACCAGGCGCTTAATTTCGGCGCGTCCTTCCACCTGCAAGCCATTTGGGCAATAATCACGGAACTGTGTAATATTTAATGCTTCGGCAAGATATTTCTCCAGCTCAATGCGATCCACCGCTTTTACCGATTCTTGATCCACGATTCCTTACTCCTTCTAAGATCTTCACTATGCGACGTTTCTGGCTGTTATTTGCGCAAACCATCACCATCGGTTTAGCGATCTGGTTCATTGTAACGACCTTGAAGCCGGATTGGCTAAACGGCGCCTTGACCAGTTCGCCGACGCATATCGCCGCGTCGAAGGTGCCGCTGCAGGAAGTCGCCCCGGGAACGCCGACGCCGGGCTCCTACCGCCAGGCTGCGCAGCGCGCGATGCCGTCGGTGGTGAATGTTTTTACCAGCAAGGACGCCAAGCCGGTCACGCCTGACATGCCGGAAGATCCGCTGCTCAGGAAATTCTTCGGCGACCGCGGCGACGACCAGGACGAGAAACAGTCCAGCCTTGGTTCGGGCGTCATCGTCAGCGCGCAGGGTTATATCCTGACCAACAACCATGTGGTCGAAGCAGCCGATGAAATCGAAGTGGCGCTGGCCGACGGCCGCACCACTACCGCCAAGGTGGTGGGGACCGATCCTGAAACCGACCTGGCCGTGATCAAGATCGAGCTGCCGAACCTGCCTGCGGTGACGCTGGGCCGCGCCGACCAGGCCAGCGTCGGCGACGTCGTGCTGGCCATCGGCAATCCGTTCGGGGTCGGCCAGACGGTGACCATGGGGATCATTTCGGCGCTCGGCCGCAGCCACCTCGGCATCAACCAGTTTGAAAACTTCATCCAGACCGACGCCGCGATCAACCCCGGCAATTCCGGCGGCGCGCTGATCGACACCAACGGCAACCTGATCGGCATCAACACCGCAATCTATTCGCGCACCGGCGGTTCGCTCGGAATCGGATTTGCCGTGCCGATGACTACCGCCAAGACTGTGATGGAATCGATTATCAACACCGGCCACATGGTGCGCGGCTATATCGGCGTCGAACCGCAGGACATTACGCCGGAACTGGCCGAAAGCTTCGGCTTGAACCGCAGCACCGGCGCCATCATCGCCGGCGTGATCAAGAATGGACCGGCCGACAAGGCCGGCCTGAAGCCGGGCGATATCCTGGTGGCGATCGAAGGCAAGCCGATCACCGACAGCACCGACATGACCAACCTGATCGCCCAGCTGCAGCCTGGCAGCAAAGCCAAGCTGACGGTGTTGCGCAAGACCAAGGAAACCACGGTGGAAGCCATTATCGGCAAGCGGCCGCCGATGAAACGCGAACCAGAATAAATGCGCGCCGCCGCACTCAATCTCATAAAGGAAACCGGTAATGCACGTACGTGACCTGACCCAATACCTGGCCGAACTGTCGGAAAACAATAACCGGGCCTGGTTTGTCATGAACAAGCCGCGCTACGATATCTTGCGGGCAGAGTTCCTGGAACTGGTGGTGCGCCTGATCGCCCAGGTCAGCAAATTCGATCCGGCCATCGCCGGCTGCAATCCGAAGAAAGCGCTGTTCCGGATCAACCGCGACATGCGCTTTTCGCATGACAAAAGTCCGTACAAATCCTATTTCTCGGCCTCCATCACGGCCAGCGGCCTGAAGAAGCCGAGCCAGGGCGGCGGTCCGGCTTATTACTTCCATATCGACGCCAGCGGCACCCTGCTCATCGCCGGCGGCGAATACATGCCGCCGGCCGACCGCTTGCGGGCGATCCGCCAGCAGGTGGTCGCCGACGCCAAGGGTTTTGGCAAGCTGCTGAAAAACAAGAAACTGGTGGAGACTTACGGCGACCTGCAGACCGAGGGCAAGCTGACCCGTCCGCCCAAAGGTTTTGACGCCGACTCGCCGCACATCGAATATGTCAAGATGAAAAACTTTATCGTCTGGAACGAACAGCCGGTGAAGAAGATGTTGTCGGACGCGCTGGAGAAAGAACTGGTGTCCGGCTTTAAAGATGCCTACCCGCTGGTAAGCTGGCTGCGGCAGATCAAGACCCCGATTGCCGAGTAACGCGAGGCGGCCTGGCAGCCGCCCGCTCGATTCAGATGGTTTTTTCCGATTCTTCCGCAGGCGCCTGGGTCGCCTTGACGAACAGCGGCGCTACCAGCAGGCCGACCTCGTACAGCAGGCACAGCGGCACGGCCAGCAACAGCTGGCTCATGATGTCCGGCGGCGTCACCACTGCCGCCACCACGAAAGCACCCACGATTACATAAGGACGGATGGATTTCAGCTTTTCCAGTGAAACCAGGCCCATGCGCACCAGCACGATCACCACGATGGGCACTTCAAACGTCATGCCGAAGGCGATGAACATGGTCATCACGAAATCGAAATAACTATCGATGTCCGGCGCCACCGAAACCGACTTCGGCGCAAAATTGTTAATGAAGTGGAAGATCACCCCAAACACCAGGTAATAACAAAAAGCGACGCCGGCGATAAACAATACCGAGGATGAAATCACCAGCGGCGCAATCAGCTTTTTTTCATGCGCATACAGGCCAGGCGCGATAAACGCCCACAGCTGGTACAGCACCCATGGCAGAGCGATGACAAAGGCCAGCAGCAGGGTCACCTTGACCGGGATCAGGAACGGCGTGATGACGCCGGTAGCGATCATCTTGGCGCCCACCGGCAGGGCAGCGAGCATCGGCGCGGCCAGCAGATCGTAGATATGCGCAGCCCACGGCATCAGGCACAGGAATACCACGATCACTGCGATCGACGCCTTCATGATGCGATTGCGCAATTCCACCAGGTGCGAAATGAACGTCTCTTCGACGCCGCTGGTTTTTTCGAAACCGCCGGTTTTCTGTTCTTCAGTCATGGGAGCAAGGTGTTTTGCAAACAAGCGGATTTGCGGATATCAGCGTTGGCCCCGATTGCCTTGAGGCGATGCATGAAATCATGAAAAAAATGAACCGGAAGCCTTGTTTTGGCCGGCCGGGCGATATTTCGCGACACGCGCGGCGCCGGACAGGACGCGCGCCTTTTGGCCGCTTTGCTGTTTGTACCAGGCGGGAATGGCGCTGGTGCGCGCCAGTTTTTTCTTGCGAAAACTCTTGGCCTTGACCGCCAGCTGCTCGACATTGAAACTGTCCGCGGCGCCCACGCTGCTGTCGTTCCAGGCAGCGTGCAGCGATTCCTTGGTATCAGAAACGCTGCGGGCGATGCTTTGCTCGATATCGCTGGCCGCTTCCTGCACGTCTTGCTGCATCTTGCGCAATTCTTCCAGTTCAATCTCGCGACTGACTTCCGATTTGACTTCATTGATGTAGCGTTGCGCGCGGCCGAACAGGGAACCCGCCATGCGAGCCACGGTCGGCAGTTTTTCCGGCCCGACAACAACCAGTGCAACGACACCAATCAGAGCGAGTTTAGTAAGACCAATATCGATCATGGGAAGGAGCAGCAAACATCATCCACGGCCGGCTTGAAGCAGGCGCCGGCCGCCATGAATCAGTTGCCGGACTTGTCCTTTTCTTTGGTTGCAACGTCAATCGTCGCTTTGTCGGCGGCTTGTTTTTCTTCTTCGCCCTTGACGCCATCCTTGAAGCCCTTGACTGCCTTGCCCAGGTCGGAACCCATATTGCCGATTTTCTTGGTGCCAAACACCAACATCACGATAACCAGCACGATCAACCAGTGCCAAATGCTGAACGAACCCATTTTTTTCTCCTTGTCGGACAAGCTGTCCGATCCTGCTAAGTCAACACACCGTTAAATTCTCACAAACCACCTGCAGCGCACCTGCAGCTTTCGCTGCCGCCGGACAATCAATCAGGCTGGTTCAGCGCTGCCCACGCCACGGTTTAGGTCCGCCGATGACGTGCATATGCAAATGGTACACCTCTTGGCCGCCGTCAGGCCCGACGTTGAAGACAGTCTTGTAGCCGCCGCTAGCGTGGCCCTGCTCGTCCAACTGGTAACCGCAGCCCTGTTCTTGCGCCAGGCGCGGCGCCAGCAGCGCCATTTTACCCAACAAAGCGGCATGCGCCTCAGTACAATCGGCCAAAGTCGCGATGTGCTGCTTGGGCACGATCAGGAAATGGATGGGCGCGGCCGGATTGATGTCATGGAAAGCGATCAGGTCGTCATCTTCATAGATCGCTTTCGAGGGAATCTGCTTGGCTGCAATTTTGCAAAAAATACAATTTTCCAAATTATCTCCGAGGCTTGAAGGATTCTTGAACGATTCTGAAACGATTCAGATCTTGTCTTGGCCGGTTTCCTGCTGCTCACGGTCGCTCAGCTTGCGGCTGGCTTTTTCTTCGATGCCCGACAGGCCCTCGCGCCGCGCCAGTTCCTGCAGCACGTCTTGCGGCGTCAGGTTGAACTGGGCCAGCATGATCATCGAATGGAACCACAGGTCTGCGCATTCGTACAAGACATGCGAAGAATCGCCATCTACCCGCGCATCCTTGGCGGCCATCACGGTTTCCGTCGCTTCCTCGCCGATTTTCTTCAGGATCGCATCGTCGCCCTTGGCGAACAGCCGCGCAACGTACGAAGTCTCCGGGTCGCCGCCGTTGGCCGGTTTGCGCGACTCGATGACCGCAGCCAGGCGCTTTAGGGTTTCACTCATGATTGCTTCCGCTTATCTGCTCGTTTATCTGCTTACTTGTATATCTCGTCCGGTTCTTTCAGCACCGGCTCGACCGTTTCCCAGCCCTTGCCCTCGCTCTCCAATTTCTGGAAAAAACAGGAGTGGCGGCCGGTATGGCAGGCGATGTCGCCGGCCTGGGTTACTTTCAGCAGCACCACGTCCTCGTCGCAGTCGAGACGGATTTCGTGCACTTTCTGCACATGGCCGGATTCTTCCCCCTTGTGCCACAGTTTCTTGCGCGTGCGGCTCCAGTACACCGCTTCGCCCAGCGCCACCGTCTTCGCCAGGGCGTCGCGGTTCATCCAGGCGAACATCAAGACATCGTTCGAGCCGAGTTCCTGGGTGATCACCGGCACCAGGCCGTGTTCATCCCACCTTACCTTGTTTAACCAACTCACGCTGCTCATGCTAGCCTCATCGGAATCTGCTGTGCCGCCATGAATTGCTTGGCTTCTTGCACAGTATGTTGACCATAATGGAAAATGCTGGCCGCCAGCACCGCATCGGCGCGGCCGATCTTGATGCCGTCTGCCAGGTCCTGCAAACCGCCGACGCCGCCGGAAGCAATCACCGGGATCGTCACGGCATTGGAGACGCTGCTGGTCAAGGCCAGGTCGAAACCAACCTTGGTGCCGTCGCGATCCATGCTGGTGAGCAGGATTTCGCCCGCGCCCAGCTGCTCCATCTTTTGCGCCCATTCGATCGCATCGAGGCCGGTGGCCTTGCGCCCGCCATGGGTGAAGACTTCCCATTTTCCGGGCGCGACCTGCTTGGCGTCGATTGCGACCACAATGCATTGCGAACCGTACTTGGCGGCGGCATCCGCCACCAGCTGCGGATTGGTGACGGCGGAGGTGTTGATGCCGACCTTGTCGGCGCCTGCGTTCAGCAAACGCCGTACGTCTTCCACCGCCCGCACGCCGCCGCCGACCGTCAGCGGGATGAATACCTGCGACGCAACCGCTTCGATGATCGGCAGGATCAGGTCGCGGCCGTCGGAGGAAGCGGTGATGTCGAGGAAAGTGATTTCGTCAGCGCCCTGCTGGTCGTAGCGGCGGGCAATCTCGACCGGATCGCCGGCGTCGCGCAGCTCCAGGAAATTGACGCCCTTGACCACGCGGCCATTGGTCACGTCGAGGCAGGGAATGATGCGTTTGGCAAGCGTCATGGCTGGTCAGCGTCGGGCTGCTCGGATAAGTCTTCGTCTTCGACGAACTCGTCGCTCAGTTCGTCGGCGCGCTCTTGCGCCGAACGCAGGTCGAGCGTGCCTTCGTAAATCGAACGGCCGCAAATCACTGCCTCGATGCCTTCGTCCTGCACCGCGCACAACGCTTCCACATCCTTGACGTTGTGCACGCCGCCGGAAGCGATCACCGGGATGGTCATGCTTTGCGCCAGCTTGACGGTCGCTTCGATATTGACGCCGCCCATCATGCCGTCGCGGCCGATGTCGGTATACACGATCGAGGCGCAGCCGTAGTCTTCGAATTTCTTGGCGAGGTCGATCACTTCGTGGCCGGACAGCTTGCTCCAGCCATCGGTGGCGACCTTGCCGTCCTTGGCGTCGAGGCCGACGATGATCTGGCCCGGGAAAGCGCTGCAGGCATCGTGCAGGAAACCGGGGTTCTTGACCGCGGCGGTGCCGATGATGATGTAGCTCAGGCCGTCGTCCAGGTAGCGTTCGATGGTGTCCAGGTCGCGGATGCCGCCGCCCAGCTGCACCGGGATTTCCTCGACGCCGTTGAGTACGGCGAATTCGCGCACCGCCTTGATGATGGCCTTGACCGCGGGTTCGTTCTTCGGCTTGCCGGCGAACGCGCCATTGAGGTCAACCAGGTGCAGGCGGCGTGCGCCTTGCATCAGCCAATGGCGGGCCATCTCGCCCGGATCGTCGGAAAATACAGTGGCTTGGTCCATATCGCCCTGTTTCAGGCGTACGCAGTGACCGTCTTTGAGGTCGATGGCAGGTATCAGCAGCATGGCTACAATTGTGTATGAGGTGAAGTCGGTTAAAAATCCGCCCAGTGAAATCCGGGCAGCTAATTTGCTCAGTTAAGCTCGCTCAGTCCGGTTTGAATAAATATCCGCATAAACCAGCGGGAATGCCGGAATATATTCAAGGCTTCCATTGCACGAAATTCTTGTACAGCTGCAAACCGGCACTGGCGCTTTTCTCCGGATGAAACTGCGTGGCAAAAATATTATCACGGCCGACCGCGCAGCTAAACGCCGCGCCGTACTCAGTCTCGCCGAAGGTATGCGCAGCATCGGCCGGCACTGCGTAATAGCTATGGACGAAATAAAAATAATCCTGGTCGGCAATACCGTGCCAGAGCGGATGAGACTGCGCCTGGCGCACTCGGTTCCAGCCCATCTGCGGCACCTTGAAACGCGAACCGTCGTCCTGCAGCCGGCCGTCCAGGCGGAAGCGCACTACCTTGCCGGGCAACAATCCCAGGCCGGCGGTATCGCCTTCTTCGCTCAGGTCGAACAGCATCTGCTCGCCGACGCAGACGCCTAGCAACGGCTTGCTGCGCGCGGCTTCCAGCAGCACTTCCTGCAGGCCCGATTCGCGCAGGCTGCGCATGCAATCCGGCATCGCTCCCTGGCCTGGCAGGACCAGGCGGTCGGCGGACCGGATATCGGCAATCGTACCCGAGATCAGGACCTCGGCTTCCGGCGCCACCTGGCGCAGGGCCTGCGCCACCGAGCGCAAGTTACCCATGCCATAGTCAACTACAACAATTTTGTTCATGATAAAGATTCAAGTCCCGAGGAAAGTCCGGGTAAATAAGCTCAACCTTAGAGGCTGCCCTTGGTCGAAGGAATGGTGCCGGCGGAACGCGGATCCAGCTCTGCAGCCATGCGCAACGCACGGCCAAACGCCTTGAAGACGGTTTCGCATTGATGATGGGCGTTTTCGCCGCGCAGGTTGTCGATATGCAAAGATACCAGTGCATGATTGACAAAGCCCTGGAAAAATTCGTGGGTCAGGTCGACGTCGAAGCCGCCGATCATGGCGCGCTTGAACGGCACGTGGAATTCCAGGCCCGGGCGGCCGGAGAAATCGATCACCACGCGCGACAGCGCTTCGTCCAGCGGCACATAAGCATGGCCGTAGCGGCGGATGCCCTTCTTGTCGCCGATGGCTTTGGCGAACGCTTGCCCCAAGGTAATGCCGACGTCTTCCACCGTGTGGTGGGCGTCGATATGCAGGTCGCCGTTGGCTTCGATGTCGAGGTCGATCAGGCCATGCCGCGCAATCTGGTCCAGCATATGGTCAAGGAACGGCACGCCGGTATTCAGCTTTTGCTGGCCGCTGCCGTCCAGATTGATGGAGACGCGGATTTGCGTCTCGTTGGTATTGCGCGTGATCGATGCAGTTCGAGGCGTAGACATGTTGAGCTTGAGACCAATTTACTATGTGGTGACGCACAGGCGTCGTGGAGGTAAGTGTACTAAATTATTCGGCGACCGGATTGAAGATCGAGATTGTTGCAGCTTCCCCGTTAGTCACTAGTGAAGCCTGGCCAAGGCAGCTTTTTGGGCTGCATCGCCATTTTACCGACATTTTCATGTTTTCCCGCTAATGGCAGCCTTGATAATCGCTATAAGCGTTGCTATTCAAGCCAAATGCCTATGCCAGCGCCCGTTCGTCGGGCTTCTGGCTGTCGAGCTGCGCCAGCCGCTGTTCGATCAGCGCGCAGTACTCGGGATTGAGCTCGAAGCCGACAAAGCGCCGTCCGCAACGGCGCGCCGCTACCGCCGTGGTGCCGCTGCCCATGAAGGGATCGAGCACGATCCCGCCCGGCGGGCAGGAAGCCTTGATCATGCGCTCCACGATTTCCAGCGGCTTCTGGGTCGGATGGTCGGCCCGCTCGCGATGTTCGCGATGCAGGCGCGAGACGCTCCAGACGTCTTTCGGGTTATAGCCCAGCTCCAGCCACTTGGCGCCGACAAAAATCGAGCGCGAGCGCGCTTTCTTGGTTTCAGCGTCGTAGGGAATCCGGATGGCGTCGAGGTCGAAGTAATAATCCTTGGCGCGGGCGAAGAAGCCGATCGTGTCGTGCACCGACGAAAAACGCCGGGTGCCGCCACCCATCGAAGGCACCCGCCGGTCCCAGATGATTTCATTGTTCATGATCATGCGCTGCTTGAGCATGACAAAAATCTCGGGCGAAAAGCGCCAGGTCAGGAAAATGTAGAGGCTGCCGTTCGGCTTCAGTTTCGGCAAGGCGGCGTCTATCCACTCTTCGGTCCAGCGCAGGTAAGCCGCGGTGTCGAGCTTGTCGGAATCGTTGCCGTAGTCCTTGCCCAGGCCGTAAGGCGGATCGGCCAGCAGCAGGTCGACCGAACCGTCCGGTATGCGCCGCAGGCCCTGCAGCGCGTCCTCGCCATAGATGCGGTCGATCCAGTCGTCGCTCATCGCAGCCACGCCGCTGTCATTGCGGCTTGTCTTTCAAGCGGTATTCGGCAGACCGGGCATGCGCCTGCAATCCTTCGCCATAAGCCAGTTCCGCCGCGACCTTGCCCAGTGCCTGGGCGCCGGCCTCGCTGATGTTGATGATGCTGGAACGCTTCTGGAAATCGTAGACGCCGAGCGGCGACGAGAAACGCGCGGTGCGCGAAGTCGGCAGTACGTGGTTTGGTCCGGCGCAGTAGTCGCCCAGCGCTTCCGACGAAAACCGGCCCAGGAACATGGCGCCGGCGTGGCGGATCCGGTCGGCCCAGCGCTGCGGATTTTCGGCCGAAATTTCCAGGTGCTCCGCCGCGATGTGATTGGCGATCTCGCAGGCATGCTCCATGTCGCGCACTATCACCAGCGCGCCGCGGTTGGTGAGCGAAGTGCGGATCACTTCATGGCGCGGCATCAGCGGCAGCTGCCGGTTGATGCTGGCTTCGACGGCGGCGATGTAAGCCGGGTCAGGACACAGCAGGATCGACTGCGCCAGCTCATCGTGCTCGGCTTGCGAAAACAGGTCCATCGCGATCCAGTCGGGATCGGTGGTGCCGTCGCACAGCACCAGGATTTCGGAAGGCCCGGCAATCATGTCGATGCCGACCGTGCCGAATACGCGCCGCTTGGCAGCCGCGACATAAGCGTTGCCGGGGCCGACAATCTTGTCGACCTGGGGAACGGTAGCCGTGCCGTAGGCCAGCGCAGCCACCGCTTGCGCGCCGCCGATGGTGAATACGCGATCGACGCCGGCAATGGCTGCCGCCGCCAGCACCAGCGGATTCTTGACGCCGTCCGGAGTCGGCACCACCATGATGATTTCCTGCACGCCGGCGACCTTGGCCGGAATCGCATTCATCAGCACCGAGGACGGATAAGCCGCCTTGCCACCGGGGACATAGATGCCGACGCGGTCCAGCGGCGTGACCTTTTGCCCCAGCACGGTGCCGTCGGCTTCGGTGTAGCTGAAGCCGTCCGAACCGCATTCGACTTTCTGGCGCTGGTGGTAGCTGCGCACGCGGTCGGCCGCGATCTGCAAGGCACCGCGGCGTTCTGGAGAAAGCTCGGCCAGCGCCGCCTGCAATTCCTGCTGGCCGATTTCCAGCAGGCTGACGTCGTTTACGCTGAGGCGATCGAAACGGTTGGTGTATTCCAGCACGGCGGCGTCGCCGCGCGCTTTGACGTCGGCCAGGATGCGTGCCGCGGCCTGGTCGATGGCTTCGTCTTCGCCTGCCTCGAACGCCAGCAGCGCTGTCAGTTGCGCCTGGAAATTCGGCAGCCCTGCATCGAGTTTTCTGATTGCTATGCTCATGTCACTTCCAGTTTGCGGTGCGGTTTCCGCCGCAGCTGCGTCGCCGCGGCTTATTGAATCGAAGCTTTTTCGAAAGCCTCCAGGATCGGCTGCAAGCGCTCGCGCTTGAGCTTCAATGCGGCCTGGTTCACCACCAGCCGCGACGAGATATCCATGATGTGTTCGACTTCAACCAGGTTATTGGCGCGCAAGGTGCCGCCGGTGCTGACCAGGTCGACAATCGCATCCGCCAGCCCGACCAGCGGCGCCAGCTCCATCGAGCCGTACAGCTTGATCAGGTCGACGTGCATGCCCTTCGCCGCGAAGTGTTCGCGCGCCGTCAGCAGGTATTTGGTGGCGACCCGCAGCCGCGCGCCCTGGCGGATCGCGCTGGCGTAGTCGAAGCCGGCCGATACCGCCACCGACATGCGGCATTTTGCAATCTCCAGGTCAATCGGCTGATACAGGCCTTCGCCGCCATGCTCCAGCAGCACATCCTTGCCCGCCACGCCAAAATCGGCGGCGCCGTATTGCACATAGGTCGGCACGTCGGAAGCGCGCACGATGATCACGTTGACCTGCGGATCGTTGGTCGCCAGGATCAGCTTGCGCGAGGTTTCCGGATCTTCGGTGACCTCGATGCCGGCCGCCTTCAGCAGCGGCAAGGTCTCTTCAAAGATGCGGCCTTTCGACAAGGCCAGGGTCAGCTTCTGGCTCATTTGATTCTTTCGATATTTGCGCCGACTGCGGACAGTTTGCGCTCCATCTCGTCGTAGCCGCGGTCCAGGTGGTAGACGCGCTCGATCAGGGTCTGGCCTTGCGCCACCAGGCCGGAAATCACCAGCGAAGCGGAGGCGCGCAGGTCGGTCGCCATCACCGGTGCACCGACCAGCCTGTCGACGCCCTTGATGATGGCGGTATTGCCCTGGACATCGATGGCAGCGCCGAGGCGGTTCATTTCCTGCACGTGCATGAAGCGGTTTTCAAAGATCGTTTCGGTAACGTGGCTGGTGCCTTCGGCAATGCTGTTCATCGCCATGAACTGCGCTTGCATGTCGGTCGGGAAGCCCGGATATTCAGTGGTGCGGAAACTGACCGCCTTGGGCCGCGCCGCCATCTGCACGCGGATCCAGTCGTCGCCGGAAGTGAGGATCACGCCGGCTTCGCGCAGCTTGTCCAGCACCGCGTCCAGGATGTGGCTGCGGGTATTTTTCAACATGACGTCGCCGCCGGTGGCCGCCACTGCGCACAGGAAGGTGCCGGTCTCGATACGGTCGGCGATCACCGCGTGCTCGGCGCCGTGCAGCTTGTCGACGCCTTGGATCGTCAGGCGATCGGTGCCGATGCCGTCGATCTTGGCGCCCATCGCTACCAGCAGGTTGGCCAGGTCGGTCACTTCAGGCTCGCGCGCAGCGTTTTCCAGGACCGTCTCGCCATCGGCCAGGGTTGCGGCCATCAGCAGGTTTTCAGTACCGGTGACGGTGATCATGTCGGTGACGACGCGCGTACCCTTGAGCTTCTTGGCCTTGGCATGGATGTAGCCGGCTTCGATCGCAATCTCGGCGCCCATCGCCTGCAAGCCTTTGATGTGCTGGTCGACCGGACGCGAACCGATGCCGCAGCCGCCCGGCAGCGACACCCGTGCTTCGCCGAAGCGCGCCAGCAGCGGCCCCAGCACCAGGATCGATGCGCGCATGGTTTTCACCATTTCGTAGGGCGCTTCCAGGTTGGTGATGGCGTCGCCTTGCAGGGTCACGAAGTGGCCGTCCTGGGTCGCCTTCAATCCCATCTGGCGCAGCAGCTTGAGGATGGTCGATACATCGTGCAGGTTCGGCACGTTGCTGAGGTGCAGCTGGTCCGAGCTAAGCAAGCCGGCGCACAGGATAGGCAGCGCCGCATTTTTTGCGCCGGAAATGGTGATTTCGCCGGAAAGGCGGTTACCGCCCTGTATCAATAATTTATCCATGGTGACTTCTCGCAGTGGTGTTCGTTGTATCTGGCAGGGCAGCCGCCCGGCCGGTCATTTGTTCTCTTGAAATTCTTCCGGCGTCAGTGTCTTCATCGACAAGGCGTGGATTTCTTCGCGCATGCGGTCGCCCAGCGCCGCATAGACGATCTGGTGGCGCTGTATCGGACGCTTGCCGGCGAAGGCTGCGGACACGATCACTGCCTTGAAATGCTGGCCGTCGCCCTCGACATCCAGGTGCGAGCATTCGAGGCCGGCGGCGATGTAGCTTTTAACGAGATCAGGTGTAGGGAACATAATATTTTCTTAGCTGTTTTTCCAACGTAGAGATGCACTCAGTGCCGCAATTTATAGCCGCGCTTCAGCATCTGCACCGCTACCGCCGACAGCAACGCCAGGAATATGCAGATGATCAGCAGGCTGATCAGCGGGTTAATGTCTGACTGCCCGAAAAAGCCGTAGCGGAATCCGTCTATCATATAAAAGAACGGATTCAGATGCGATACGGCCTGCCAAAACGGCGGCAACGATTTGATCGAATAAAACACGCCGGCAAGGAAGGTCGCCGGCATGATCAGGAAATTCTGGAAGACTGCCAGCTGGTCGAACTTGTCTGCCCAGATGCCGGCGATCAAACCCATGGTGCCCAGCAGCGCGGCGCCCAGGAATGCAAAAATCACGATCCACCACGGCGCCACGAAAGACAGGTTGCCGAACCAGGCGGTGATCACAAACACACCCAGGCCGACCGCCACGCCGCGCACTACCGAGGCCAGCACGTAAGCGCCGTACAGCTCCCAGTGCGACAGCGGCGTCAGCAGGACAAACACCAGATTGCCGGTCATTTTCGACTGTGTCAACGACGACGAGGTATTGGCGAAGGCATTTTGCAACACGCTCATCATCACCAGGCCGGGAATCAGGAATGCGGTGTACTGCACGCCGGGATAGACCTCGATATGGTCCTTGAGGGTATGGCCGAAAATCAGCAGGTACAGCATCGCCGTCAGTATCGGCGCGCCTATGGTTTGCGTCGCGACTTTCCAGAAGCGCAGCACTTCCTTGTAGAACAGGGTTTGGAAACCAACCATCATTTGACACCGCCCGCGCTGTATTCATCGGCAAAAACATTAAAGCCGCTGGCGCTGACCTTGCTGTCCATGATCTGCAGGAACACGTCTTCCAGGTCTGCCTGCTGCAGCTGCATGTCCTCGATCACCGCGCCAGCATGGCGCAAGGCGCCGAGGATCGGTTCGACATCAGCGTATTCGTTGACCCGCAGCGAGAACTTGCTGCCGTCGGCGTGCAGCACCAAAGGCTGCAGCGCTGCCGGCAAACTGCCGCTGGACAGGTTGACCAGCAATTGCGAACCGGCGATGCGCTTGATCAGCGCCGAGGTGGAGTCGAGCGCCACGACCTGGCCCAGCTTGAGCATGGCGATGCGGTTGCACTGCTCTTGCGCTTCTTCCAGGTAATGTGTGGTCAGGACCACGGTGTGGCCTTCGCGGTTGAGGCGTGAAATGAAGCGCCACAAGGTCTGCCGCAATTCGACGTCGACACCGGCGGTCGGCTCGTCCAGCACGATCACCGGCGGCTTGTGGACCAGGGCCTGCGCCACCAGCACACGCCGTTTCATGCCGCCCGACAGGGCACGCATGTTGGTGTCGGCCTTGCTGGTCAGGTCGAGGTTTTCCATCACCTCGTCGATCCATTTGTCATTGTTCTTCAGGCCGTAATAACCGGACTGTATGCGCAGCGTTTCGCGCACCGTGAAAAACGGATCGAACACCAGTTCTTGCGGCACCACGCCGAGATTGCGGCGCGCCGCGCGATAGTCGCTGACCACGTCGTGGCCATGGACCGTGACGTTGCCTGAATCCGGGTGGTTAAGGCCGGCGATGATTGAAATCAAGGTGGTCTTGCCAGCGCCGTTAGGACCCAGCAAACCGAAGAATTCACCTTCTTCGATGGTCAGGGAAACGCCGCCCAGCGCCTGCAAGGACTGGTAACGCTTCTTGACGTTGGTAATTTGGATGGCCGCCATAGTGCCTTGCTAAATATTCTTAAATTGGAACGCCGCAGCAATGCTGCCGATTTGCCGGCCAAACCATGCTGGCCGGTGGCGGAACCCTTGATTATATTGGATTTTTGCTGCGAGGGCCGGGCGGCAACGACAAACCCGGGATGCTACGGGGAAAGGAGAAGGTAGAGCTCAATGATGCAGTGTACTGGCGGCAACAGTCACACCGGTGGGCGCAAGCAGTTCTGTCACGCCGTACAAGTCGATCAGGCTTTCCAGGTTGGCAGGCAAACTGGAGAAATGCAGGGTCAGGCCCTGGTTCAGGGCCGCGCATTGCCATGCCAGCAAGGTAGCGACGGCGGCCGAATCGACCGCCACCACATCGCCCAGGTCAATCTCGGTCTCGCCCCCGGCGATCGCGCGCAAGCCCTCTTCCAGAGTGACTTTGGCGTTACCGACAGTAAGCGAGTGAGATGGTCTGAACATGTTAGTCAATCAACTGTTTATTTTTTAAGGCCGCGGGCAGCGCGTTCCTTGTTCTTGTCCGACAATACCTTGATCAGGCCGTCGATGCCGGACCGGCCGATTTCGGAGGTGAAGGTACCCTTGTATGAATCAACGAGCCAGGCGCCCAGTACGTTGACATCATAGATCTTCCAGCTCGTGCCTGCTTTTTCCACACGATAATTCAGCTGGATAGGCTCGCCGCGCGGCTGGATCACTTGCGAGCGGACAATCACATCGGTATCGGCCGGATCGGCGCGCAGCGGCTTGAAATCGATCTGCTGGTCACGCACTTGCGACAGCGCGCCGGAATAGGTGAAGACCAGCAGGCTGCGGAACTGGGTGATCAGCTGTTTCTTTTGATCGTCGGTTGCATCGCGCCACTTGGGGCCCATGGCCATGCTGGTCATGCGCTCGAAGTCGACATAAGGAATGATCTTTTCTTCAACCAGCGCCAGGATCCGCTGCTGGTTGCCGCCTTGGATGTTCTTGTCCGATTTGGCGGTATCCAGCACGTCCTGGCTGATGCGCTTGATCAGCGCGTCAGGCGCTTCTTGCGCCTGGGCTGCCGCGGTGAACAACAGGCTGCCGACAGTCAGCGACAGCGCCAGGAATTTTTTCAGAATTTTCATATGTATTTTTAACAATCTTAATGGTTGTTAGAAGACGTCTCAGACGCGGCGTATATGCGTCCTAAGACGGCAATTTCAAGCACCGGTTCCAGCCGGCGCCGATAATCACTGCTCGGCGGGCTTGCTGTTGGCAGGCTTGTCCGCCTTATCCGCCTTGTCGTCGCTGTCGTCGTTATTGCCGTTGATCTGGCTCTGGCGGCGCTGAGTATAGGCGTCGCGCACGAATTCATACTTGTCGAGGGCGGCGTCCTCCAGCAGGCCGCCCGCGTCCAGCAGGTTGGCGCGTTTGTCGATCAGGCGCACCACCGAACCTGTATTGCGCCAGCGCACCGGATACTTGTACGACCAGATGTCGCCATACATATCGACCGGCAATGCCGCCGTATCGCGGATATTCGACGGCCCGAACAGCGGCAGCACCAGGTAAGGGCCGGAGCCGACGCCCCACTTGCCCAGGGTCTGGCCGAAATCCTTGTTATGTTTCTGCAAACCGGCTTCCGAGCCGATATCGAGCAAGCCGCCGAGGCCGAGGGTGGTGTTGACCGCAACCCGCATCACATCCGATGTGCCGTCCGCGACATTGCCTTGCAAGAAGCCGTTGACCGAGCTCCATACGTCGCCCAGGTTGCCGAAGAAGTTGTTGACGCCGGTCTGGACAAAACTCGGCAGCCAGTTCCGGTAAGCGGTGGCGACCGGTTTCAGGGCGACCTTGTCGAGCGTGTCGTTGAAACTGAACATGGCGCGGTTGAAACCCTCCAGCGGGTCTTGCGGATTGCTGGTAGTGGCGCAGCCGGCCAGTGCGGCAACCAGGGCCAGCGAGCCCAGGCGAGTCATGGTTTTCATTGTTCAGTGTCCTTTACATCCGCGGCCTTGCTGTACAGGAACTGACTGATCAGGTTTTCCAGCACAATCGCGGATTGCGTTAATTTAATACGGTCGCCGGCAGCCAGGTTCTTGGTCGCGCCGCCCGCTTCGATACCGATATATTGCTCGCCCAACAAGCCTGCCGTGAGTATCTTAGCCGAACTGTCTTCCGGGAACTGGTAACGCTGGTCCATGTTCAAGGTCACTATCGCCTGGAAGTTCTTGTCGTCGAAATTGATCGATGCCACACGCCCCACCACCACCCCGGCGCTGCGCACCGAAGCACGTACTTTCAGGCCGCCGATATTGTCGAACTTGGTAATTACCGGATAGGTCTTGTTGAAAGTCGAGCTGCTCAGGTTGCCGGCCCTCAGCGCCAGGAACCCCAAGGCCAGCACCCCGATCAGCACAAACATGCCTACCCATACGTCTACAGTTTTCTGTTGCATGATTCATCACCTTAAAAATACCATCGCGAACAATATCTCGAAGAGAAAATAGTAACGAGAAGTAAAACGCGCTGCTACGGTTTGATTCCCGCTGCCCGACACGACAGGCAGCGGGAGCCGCACAAACAATTAGTTAAACATCAAGGCAGTCAGCAGGAAGTCCAGCCCCAGTACCGCCAGCGACGAAATCACCACCGTGCGCGTGGTTGCCCTGGAGACGCCTTCCGGCGTCGGTTTTGCCTCATAGCCCTGCCATACCGCGACAAACGTTGCGGCGACGCCAAACACAATGCTTTTCAGGACGCCGTTGGCGATATCTTGCCAGATATCCACGCCGCCCTGCATCTGCGACCAGAACGCGCCTTCATCGACGCCGATCAGCTTGACGCCAACCAGGTAGCCGCCAAAGATACCCAGGGCGCTGAACAAGGCTGCCAGCATCGGCATAGCCACCACGCCAGCCCAGAAACGCGGCGCCACGACCCGTTGCATGGGATCGACCGCCATCATTTCCATCGCCGACAGCTGCTCGCCGGCTTTCATCAGGCCAATTTCGGCAGTCAGGGAAGTGCCGGCGCGGCCGGCGAACAGCAGCGCAGTCACTACCGGCCCCAGTTCGCGCACCAGCGACAGCGCCACCAGCAAGCCCAGCGCCTGCTCCGAGCCATACTTGTTGAGCGTGTAATAACCCTGCAAACCCAGCACGAAACCGACGAACAAACCCGACACGCCGATGATGATCAGCGAATAATTGCCGATGAAATGGATCTGGTCGGTAATCAGCCGCGGCCGCCGCCAGAGTCCGAGCGACGCGCGCAGGATCGCAAAGAACATGCGCGTGGCGAGGCCCAGCCCGGTAATCGATTCGCGTACCGTGCGCCCCACCGCCGCAAGAGAATTGCTTACAAACTTAGTTACAGCGTTCAGCATCAGCCGCGCCCCTTCAAGCCCAGGTCCTCGGCCAGCGACTTGCCAGGATAATGGAACGGCACCGGACCGTCAGGTTCGGCGTTGACGAATTGCTTCACGTACGGATGGGTCGACGCCTGCATCTCCGCCGGCGTGCCCTGCGCCACGATTTGTCCCTGCGAGAGGAAATACACGTAGTCGGCAATGCTGAACGACTCATGGACGTCATGCGACACCAGGATGCTGGTCGAGCCCAGCGCATCGTTGAGCCTGCGGATCAGGTTGGCCGTCACGCCCATGGAAATCGGATCCAGGCCGGCGAACGGTTCGTCATACATGATCAGCGACGGATCCAGGGCAATTGCGCGCGCCAGCGCCACGCGCCGGGCCATGCCGCCGGAAATCTCGGACGGCTTCAGCTGCGCCGCATTGCGCAAGCCGACCGCATTCAATTTCAGCAGCACCAGGTTGTTCAGCAGTTCCGGCGACAGGTTGGTGTGCTCGCGCAGCGGGAAAGCCACGTTTTCAAATGCGGTCAGGTCGGTAAACAAGGCGCCGCTCTGGAACAGCATGCCCATCTTGCGCCGCAAGGCATACAGGCCCGGGGTCGACAGTGCGTGCACCGTTTCGCCGTCGACCTTGACGCTGCCGGCCTGCGGCCTCAGCTGGCCGCCGATCAGCCGCAATATGGTGGTCTTGCCGGAGCCGGAGCCGCCCATGACGGCGATCACCTTGCCGCGTGCGAAGTCCATGTTGAGACCCGATAAAATCGACCTCTCACCATAGCCAAACTGCAGATCACGAATTTCGACGATATTTGCCACACCATCCACCGAATAAATCAAAGGGGCTATTGTAGTGCAAATGCGACAATCGTTCAGAGCCTGGCAATAGTAGGCAGACTGGCATGTACCTGTATTACAACAGTTTGACTATTGCCCGGATGCATGAACAAAAACTTGTGCTGCAGAAAAAAGAGCATGCCGGTGTTGCCGCCGGCATGCTCTTTCTTTATTTGGCGACAGCAAAAAGCTGCGCAGATTTACCGCGGCAAAACCGATGCCCCCATCAGGAACTCATCGACTGCGCGTGCACACTGGCGGCCTTCGCGGATAGCCCATACCACCAGCGACTGGCCGCGGCGCATGTCGCCGGCGGCAAACACCTTGTCGACCGATGTCTTGTAGCAGGCGTCGCCATCGGTAGTGGCCTTGGCGTTGCCGCGCGCATCCTTGTCGACGCCAAACGCTTCCAGCACCTGCGCCACCGGCGAAACGAAACCCATGGCCAGGAACACCAGGTCGGCCTTCATCTCGAATTCCGAATCCGGCACTTCCTGCATCTTGCCGTCTTTCCATTCGACGCGGGCGGCGATCAGTTTCTCGACCTTGCCGTTCTTGCCTTCCAGGCGCTTGGTGGCCACTGCCCAGTCGCGGTCGCAGCCTTCTTCGTGCGACGACGACGTGCGCAGCTTGGTCGGCCAGTACGGCCATACCAGCGGCTTGTTTTCCAGCTCCGGCGGTTGCGGCATCAGTTCAAACTGCTGGATCGACACCGCACCCTGGCGGTTGGAGGTGCCGACGCAGTCGGAACCGGTATCGCCGCCGCCGATCACCACTACGTGCTTGCCGCCAGCCAGGATCTGGTCCTTGACCTTGTCGCCGGCGTTGACCTTGTTTTGCTGCGGCAGGAAATCCATGGCGAAATGGACGCCCTTCAGCTCGCGCCCCGGCACCGGCAGGTCGCGCGGCTGCTCGGCGCCGCCGGCAATCACCACGGCGTCGAACTCGGCCTTCAATTCGTCCGGCGCAATGGTCTTCTTGGCCCAGTTATTCACATTGGCCGGGAAATCCTTGCCGACCAGGACACCGGTGCGGAAGGTCACGCCTTCGGCTTCCATCTGTTCGACGCGGCGGTCGATATGGGATTTTTCCATCTTGAAATCGGGGATGCCGTAACGCAGCAGGCCGCCGACCCGATCGCTTTTTTCAAACACCGTGACGTCATGGCCGATGCGCGCCAGCTGCTGCGCCGCCGCCAGGCCGGCGGGGCCGGAGCCCACCACGGCGACTTTCTTGCCGGTCTTGACCAGAGGCGGCTGCGGCACGATCCAGCCGTTTTCCCAGCCCTTGTCGACAATGAAGTGCTCGATCGACTTGATGCCGACCGGATCGCTGTTGATGCCCAGCGTGCATGCGCTTTCGCATGGCGCCGGGCAGATGCGGCCGGTAAATTCCGGGAAATTGTTGGTCGAATGCAGTGTCTCCAGCGCTTCGTGATAAGCGCCGCGATACACCAGGTCGTTCCAGTCGGGAATGATGTTGTTGACCGGGCAGCCGTTGTTACAGAACGGAATGCCGCAATCCATGCAGCGCGCGCCTTGGGTCTTGGCTTCGTCGTTGCTCAAGCTGAGGATGAATTCCTTGTAATGCTTCTTGCGCGCCACTGGAGCTTCATACGTTTCGCCGACCCGCTGGAACTCCATGAATCCTGTTACTTTTCCCATTTTTCACTCACATTTTAGCTGCAGGATCCACCGCGGTCTTGTGTTCCAGACCGGCGGCGATCCTTATCGTTACTTGGCTGACGGTTACGCAATCTGTCGATTACGCGGCGACTTTTTCCTTGGCTGGGGTGGTGCTGCGCACCGCGTTCAACTCGCCCAGCGCCCGCTTGTACTCGGTCGGGAACACCTTGACGAATTTGCTGCGCGAGGCAACCCAGTTGTCCAGCAGGTTGCGGGCGCGGGTGCTGCCTGTGTACTTGAAGTGGCGTTCGATCAATCCTTTCAGGATCGCCTCGTCAGCCTGCACTTCGCCGCCGCGCGCCATGCTGTGCCAGATCGCCTTATCGATCGTGGCTTCCTGCTCGCCCTGGCTCAGCACCGGCTCCAGCGTCACCATCGCCATATTGCATTGCGCAGCAAACGTGCCGTCCGGATCGTAGACATAAGCCAGGCCGCCAGACATGCCGGCGCCGAAGTTGCGGCCGGTTTCGCCCAGCACCACTACCGTGCCGCCGGTCATGTATTCGCAGCCATGGTCGCCGGTGCCTTCAACCACTGCGATCGCGCCGGAGTTGCGCACCGCGAAGCGTTCGCCGGCAACGCCGTTGAGGAAAGCCTCGCCGGCGATGGCGCCGTACAGCACCGTGTTGCCGGCGATGATGTTGTCGACCGCGCGGCCGCGGAACTCGGTGTTCGGACGCACAATGATGCGGCCGCCCGACAAGCCCTTGCCGACATAGTCATTGCCCTCGCCAACCAGGTCCAGCGTCACGCCATGCGCCAGGAACGCGCCTGCCGACTGGCCTGCGGTGCCCTGCAGCTGGATGTGGATGGTGTCGTCGGGCAGGCCTTCGTGACCGTATTTTTTTGCCACTTCGCCAGACAGCATGGCGCCGACGGTGCGGTTCAGGTTCTTGATCGGCGAGATGAACGAGACGCGCTCGCCCTTGTCCAGCGCCGCCTTGGCTTGTCCAATCAGCTTGTGGTCCAGCGCCCGGTCGAGGCCGTGGTCCTGTTCTTCGGTGTGGTAATACACGCCGCCTTCAGGCAATGCCGGCTGGTAGAAAATGCGGCTGAAATCCAGGCCTTGTGCTTTCCAGTGCGTGATCGCCCGCGATTTGTCGAGCAGGTCGGCGCGGCCGATCAGTTCATTGAAACTGCGGATGCCCAGCGACGCCATGATCTGGCGCACTTCTTCGGCGATGAAGAAGAAGAAGTTGACCACATGCTCAGGCTTGCCGGAGAACTTGGCGCGCAGCACCGGATCTTGCGTGGCAACGCCGACCGGGCAGGTGTTCAGGTGGCATTTGCGCATCATGATGCAGCCTTCGACCACCAGCGGCGCGGTGGCGAAACCGAATTCATCGGCGCCCAGCAAGGCGCCGATCACGACGTCGCGGCCGGTCTTCATCTGGCCGTCGGCCTGGACCCGGATACGGTTGCGCAAGCCGTTCAGCACCAGCGTTTGCTGGGTTTCCGCCAGGCCCAGTTCCCAAGGCGAGCCGGCATGCTTGATCGACGACAAAGGCGAGGCGCCGGTGCCGCCATCGTGGCCGGCGATCACCACGTGGTCCGACTTGGCCTTGGCGACGCCCGCCGCCACGGTGCCGACGCCGACTTCCGACACCAGCTTGACCGAAATCGAAGCGCGCGGATTGACGTTCTTCAGGTCGTGGATCAGCTGCGCCAGGTCTTCGATCGAATAGATGTCATGGTGCGGCGGCGGCGAAATCAGCCCGACGCCAGGCACCGAGAAACGCAGCTTGGCGATGTATTCGGATACCTTGTGGCCTGGCAGCTGGCCGCCCTCGCCCGGCTTGGCGCCTTGCGCCATCTTGATCTGGATCTGGTCAGCCGAAATCAGGTATTCCGCGGTGACGCCGAAACGGCCGGAGGCCACCTGCTTGATGCGCGAACGCAGCGAATCGCCGGCCTGCAACGGAATATCGACTTCGATACGATCCTTGCCGATCACCGATGCCAGCGTTTCGCCCTGCTTGATCGGGATGCCCTTCAATTCCTGGCGATAGCGGTTCTCGTCCTCGCCGCCTTCACCCGTGTTGGACTTGCCGCCGATGCGGTTCATCGCCACCGCCAGCGTGGCGTGCGCCTCCGTCGAAATCGAACCGAGCGACATCGCGCCGGTAGCGAAACGCTTGACGATTTCCTTGGCCGGCTCGACTTCATCCAATGGGATCGCCTTGCTTGGATCGATCTTGAATTCAAACAGACCGCGCAAGGTCATGTGGCGCTTGGACTGGTCGTTGATCAGCTGCGCGTATTCTTTATAGCTGTTGAAGTTGTTGGCGCGCGTCGAGTGCTGCAGCTTGGCGATCGCGTCCGGCGTCCACATGTGTTCTTCACCGCGGATACGGAATGCATATTCGCCGCCGGCGTCGAGCGCGTTGGCCAGCACCGGATCGTCGCTGAACGCGGCGCGATGCAGGCGCAAGGCTTCTTCCGCCACTTCAAATACGCCTATGCCTTCGACATTCGACGATGTGCCCTTGAAGTACTTCTGGGTCATGCTCTTGTTGAGGCCGATCGCTTCGAAAATCTGCGCGCCGCAATACGACATGTAGGTCGAAATGCCCATCTTCGACATGACTTTCAGCAAGCCCTTGCCGATCGCCTTCTGGAAGTTGTAGATCGCCTTTTCCGGCGACAGCGCGCCCGGCAGGCCGTGCGCAAGTTCCGTCAGCGTATCCATCGCCAGGTAGGGATGGATGGCTTCGGCGCCGTAACCCGCCAGCAGTGCGAAGTGATGCGTCTCGCGCGCGGAGCCGGTCTCGACTACCAGGCCGGTTGAAGTGCGCAGGCCCTTGCTCACCAGATGCTGGTGAATCGCAGACGTCGCCAGCAATGCCGGAATCGCCACCTGCTCGGCATCGACCTTGCGGTCCGACACGATCAGGATGTTATGGCCGGACTTGACCGCATCGACCGCCTTGGCGCACAGCGACGCCAGGCGCGCTTCGATGCCTTCCTTGCCCCAGGCCACCGGATAGCAGATGTTCAGCTCGTGCGACTTGAACTTGCCGCCGGTGTGGGCGCCGATGTTGCGCAGCTTGGCGATATCGTCGTAGTTCAGGATCGGCTGCGTGACTTCGAGCCGCATCGGCGGGTTGATGTTGTTGGTGTCCAGCATGTTCGGCTTCGGTCCGATGAAGGACACCAGCGACATCACCATGGCTTCCCGGATCGGATCGATAGGAGGGTTGGTGACCTGCGCGAACAACTGCTTGAAGTAGTGGTACAGCGTCTTGTTCTTGTTGGACATGACCGCCAGCGGCGAGTCGTTGCCCATGGAGCCGATCGCTTCTTCAGCGGCGGCCGCCATCGGCGACATCAGGAACTTGATGTCTTCCTGGGTGTAGCCGAACAGCTGCTGGCGGTCCAGCAGCGGGATGGTCGAACCGGACTCGGACGGCTCCGATTTCAACTCGTCCAGCTTGACCCGCACCGATTCAATCCATTGCTTGTATGGCTTGGCGTTGGCGAAGGTGTCTTTCAATTCCTTGTCGTCGATGATGCGGCCGGCGTCGAGGTCGATCAGGAACATCTTGCCTGGCTGCAGGCGCCACTTCTGGATGATCTTGGATTCCGGGATCGGCAGTACGCCGGATTCCGACGCCATCACCACGAAGTCGTCGTCGGTGACGATGTAACGCGCCGGACGCAGGCCGTTGCGGTCCAGGGTGCCGCCGATATGGCGGCCGTCGGTGAACGCCATCGCCGCCGGGCCGTCCCATGGCTCCATCATCGCTGCATGGTATTCGTAGAAAGCGCGGCGGTTGTCATCCATGGTGGCATGGTTTTCCCACGCTTCCGGGATCATCATCATCATCGCTTGCGCGATCGGATAACCGGACATCAGCAGCAGTTCCAGCGCATTGTCGAAACAGGCTGTGTCGGACTGGCCTTCATAGATCAGCGGGAACAGTTTCTTCAGGTCGTCGCCCAGCACATGCGACTTCATCACGCCTTCGCGGGCGCGCATCCAGTTGAAGTTGCCCTTGACGGTGTTGATTTCGCCGTTGTGCGCCAGCAGGCGATACGGGTGGGCCAGCGGCCATTCAGGGAAAGTATTGGTGGAGAAACGCTGGTGGACCAGCGCCAGCGCCGACAAGCAGCGCGGATCCTGCAGGTCCTTGTAATAGACGCCGACCTGGTCCGCCAGCAGCAAGCCTTTGTAGACCACGGTACGCGCCGACATCGACGGCACGAAGAATTCCTTGCCGTGCAGGAGGTTCAGCGCCTGGATCGCGTGGCCGGAGGATTTGCGGATCACATACAGCTTGCGCTCGAGCGCATCGGTCACCATGATGTCCGGGCCGCGGCCGATGAAAATCTGGCGGATCACCGGTTCCTTGTCGCGCACGGTAGGCGACATCGGCATGTCGATATCCACCGGCACATCGCGCCAGCCCAGCACGACCTGGCCTTCAGCCAGCACCGCGCGTTCGATTTCCTGTTCGCAGGCAATGCGCGAAGCATTCTCTTTTGGCAAGAACACCATGCCGACGCCGAATTCGCCCGGCGGCGGCAAGATCACGCCCAGCTTCGCCATCTCTTCGCGATAGAACTGGTCCGGCACCTGGATCAGGATCCCGGCGCCATCGCCCATCAGCTTATCCGCCCCGACCGCGCCCCGATGATCGAGATTCTTCAGGATCAGCAGACCCTGCTCAATGACGGAGTGGCTCTTGTTGCCTTTGATGTGAGCAATAAACCCGACGCCACAGGCATCATGTTCATTAGCCGGATCGTATAAACCTTGCGCATGCATAACGTTGCTCCACCACTTTGAGAGTAAGGATATTAAGAATAGTGCAGACAGATCCAGACTTCAATCAAAACAATTAGGGTCAGAGTCAAATTATTCAGATTAAATTTTGCACCAAAATTAAATAGGGACAGAGTCAATTTGGTGCATTTGATGGCTTGCTTGTCCTACAGTTAATTTTTTATTTATGCCCGGCCGACGGATCCGTGACATCAGCCGGAGTCTTGAAGGGGCGCCCGCGTTTGGCTGGGCGCACCCTGAGATTGCCCTGTTTTTCCAGGCTTGATTTAAATTTTTCCGTACCCAGCGGCCAGCCCTTGTTGGTAGCATCCGCCAGTTGGCGCACCTGGTCGGATGTGAGTGCTTGCTCTACCATCTGCTTATAGGCAGCTTCGCGATCGAAGGGTGTATTGCCCAGCGCCCAGTACAAGGCGTGGTCCACCACCAGGGGATCCGCCTTGACGCCGACATGGTGTAGATAGCTCGACCACGGATACTCGCCAGCCGTTGCAACGATGCCTGCGCGCACCGGATTCTGGTCGATGTAGCAGCTGCACAACATGAAATAAGGCTCCGAATCTATCACCGCAGCCCTGTAGCGTCCTTGCCACAAAGTCCCGACACGGCCGTATTTCTGATTGAAATAAGGCACATAGAAGCGCCCTACCCACTGCATCATCCTGGCCAAACCCTCCGCATCGGCAGGTGTTGCCAGCAAATGCACGTGGTTGGTCATCAGCACATAAGCGTGGATAGCCACCCTGTATTGCTTGGCGGCTTCGCGCAAGCGGGCAAGGAAGTTTACATAATCTTCCGTCTCGCGGAATATTGCCTGGCGATCAACGCCACGCTGTATCAAGTGATGCGGCTGGTTGGGAATGACGAGTCGAGGCAGGCGAGCCATGGCAGAAAAGGGTTATCTGATGATGTCCGCATTTTATCGAATAATTCGACTCTGACCCTATTTGATTTGCCTTAAACAATTTGACTCTGACCCTAATTGTTGGCGGCTTCGGTTTGCAGGATCTGGCTTAGGGCGTCGAAGGCTGGGGAGGTGTAGTCGTGGCGGCGGATCAGGTAGGTGGTGACTTGGCCTGCGGGGCCGATTGGGTAGGTGGCCAGGCTTTGGGTGTTGTTGTGCAGTTCAAGGACGGACCGGGGGGCCAGGGCGATGCCGGCGCCGGCGGCGACGCAGGCCAGCATGGCGTGGTAGGAGCCCAGTTCCAGGATGCGGTCCGGGCGGCGGCCGGGGATGCTGCCTGAGGCTAGCCAGTTTTCGGCGTGGCGGCGGTAGGCGCAGCCGTGTTCGAAGGCGACCAGGGTGCGGCTTTGCACATCGTCGGGGCTGGTAATCGGCGGATGGTTGCGGGCGGCCAGCACCACCAGTTCTTCTGCGTACAGGGGCAGCATCTCGAACAAGGGATCATCCAGCGGGCCGGCGACCAGGGCGGCGTCCAGGGTAAACGCCCGGACCCGGTCTATCAGCTGCTGGGTGGCGCCGGTGCTGAGCTCCAGTTGCACTGCCGGCCATTCCTGGTGGAAACGGGCCAGGGGCAGCGGCAAACGGCTGGCGGCGGTGCTTTCCATCGAGCCGATGCGCAGGCGTCCTTGCGGCACCGCGGGCTGGACCGCCTCGCGCGCTTCGCCGGCCAGGTTCAGCAGGCGCTCGGCATAACCGAGCAAGGTCTCGCCGGCCGGCGTCAGCACCAGGCGCTTGTTATTGCGTGAAAACAGAGGCACGCCCAATGAAGTTTCCAGCTGGCGTATGCGCGTGGTCACATTCGACTGCACCCGGTGCAATTGCTCGGCCGCGCGCGTGATGCCGCCTTCCCGCACTACGGTGCGAAAAATTTCAAGAGATAGTAAATCCATAATTCATCTCATTTTAAGATGGGTAATATTTTTATTATTCATTTTTCAGAATGATCCTGTCAAGGTAGCATGAGCCATACCGACTGTAAGCAATGCCATCTTTACCCGTTACCAGGAATATCAACATGACTGC
The DNA here is from genome assembly GCF_059418905.1 of Collimonas sp. GW821-FHT07E08. Taxonomy (NCBI): domain Bacteria; kingdom Pseudomonadati; phylum Pseudomonadota; class Betaproteobacteria; order Burkholderiales; family Oxalobacteraceae; genus Collimonas; species Collimonas sp. GW821-FHT07E08. The sequence continues at coordinate 148,370 of NZ_JBWKQR010000007.1, forward strand.
CGCCAATAGAAATCCGGAAACATTCACGACTGCGCTCGGCATCCGTTACCCGATCGTGCAAGGGCCGATGAACGGCGGTTCGCCGATTGAACTAGTGACTGCGGTCAGCAATGCCGGCGGCCTGGGTTCGTTCGCGGCCGCCCTGCTGTCGCCGGCGGCGATCATTGAAGCCGTGAAAAAAATCCGCACGCTGACGCCGCAGCCGTTCAACGTCAATTTGTTCATCCTCGAACCGGTCCAGCCAAGCCAGGCCGAAATCGAAGCGGCGCAAGCCCTGCTGCTGCCGTTCCGCACCGCGCTCGGCCTCGGTCCGGCGGCATCGCCGCAAAAATTCAGCGAAAACTTCCAAGACCAGCTGGCGGCGCTGCTGGAAGCTGCGCCGCCGGTGGTCAGCTTTACCTTCGGCATACTCGATGCAACTACGGTGGCGCAGTTCCAGCGCAAGGGCTGCAAAGTCATCGGCACCGCCACCAGCGTCGCCGAAGCACAAGCGTGGGAACAGGCCGGCGCCGATTTCGTCTGCGTCCAGGGCGGCGAAGCAGGCGGCCACCGCGCGACTTTCCTGGGCGATATCGAGCAATCCTGCATCGGCCTGATGACCTTGATTCCGCAAGTCGCTGCCGCAATCAAAGTGCCCGTGATCGCAGCCGGCGGCATCATGGATGGCAAAGGCATCGCTGCGTCCCTGCTGCTGGGCGCGCAAGCGGCGCAGCTTGGCACGGCCTTCCTGGCGAGTCCGGAATCCGGCATCGCGCCGGCCTGGCGCGAGCAGCTGGCGAACGCCAAAGACGACAGCACGCGCATGACCCGCAGTTTCTCGGGCAGGTACGCGCGCGGCATCGTCAATACGTTCATGGAACAGATGCGGCCGCATGAAAGTACGTTGCCGGTTTACCCGGTCCAGAATGCACTGAGCGGCGAAATCCGCCAGGCTGCAGCCAAACAAGGCCGTCCGGAATTCATGTCGCTATGGGCTGGCCAGGGAGTAGCGATGACGCGCCCCATGCCGGCAGCGCAATTGGTGGCTACACTGGCCGCTGAACTGCAAGCGGCAGGCGATCGCTAACCGCGGAAAGAAATCACTTGAGTAAAGACCTGCAAGCCACAGCAACCCAGACAGACCAGGGACGAGCGGCCTGGCGCATAGCGCTGGCCGGATTGCTGGCCCTGGCGGTGGCGATGGGCATCGGCCGCTTCGCCTTCACGCCGCTGCTGCCGATGATGCTGCACGATGGCGTGATCGACCTGGCCGCCGGCGGTTGGCTGGCCACCGCCAACTATATCGGCTACCTGATCGGCGCCCTGCTCTGCATGGTGCTGCGGGTCAACGCCACCCGCGGCATCAAGATCGGGCTGGCCAGCACGGTGCTGCTGACATTGGCAATGGGAGTGCTGCAGTCGCCCATGCTATGGCTGCTGCTGCGCACGCTGGCGGGCATTGCCAGCGCCTGTGTGTTCGTGTTCGCATCCGGCTGGTGTTTGCAACGCCTGGCGCAATTGCAGGCGCCGGCTTTGGGCGGCGTCATTTATTGCGGTCCCGGCCTCGGCATCCTGATCACCGGGCTGGCGACCAGCGCCATGGTGAACCAGCATTGGCGCGCTGAACATGGCTGGCTGCTGTACGGCTTGCTGGCCTTGATATTGACCGCGCTGGTATGGTCCACCTTCTCGGGATCGACAGCTACGGCGGGCGCGCCGTCGCCGGCAGCGCATGGACTGGAGCCGGCCCAGGTGGTGCGCCAGACGCGCGGCCTGATCCTCGCTTATGCGCTGGCCGGCTTCGGCTACATCATCACCGCCACCTTCCTGCCGGTGATCGCACGCCAGGCGCTGCCGAGCTCGAACTGGCCGGATCTGTTCTGGCCCCTGTTCGGCATCTGCGTCGCCATCGGCGCCTTGCTGGCGACCCGGTTGCCGACGCACTGGGACAATCGTTTGCTGCTCGCCGCTTGTTACCTGCTTCAAGCATGCGGCATCCTGATCGGCCTGGCCTCTCCGAGCGTGGCCGGTTTTGCGCTGGGCAGCATCTTGCTCGGCTTGCCGTTCACCGCGATTACCTTATTTGCGATGCGCGACGCCCGCCGCCTGCGCGGCGACCACGCACGCAGCCTGATGGGATTGCTGACCGCAACCTATGGCGTGGGACAAATCATCGGGCCGCCGCTGGCGACGCGCCTAGTGCAAGGCAGCGGCAATTTCAGCTCGTCGCTGGGCACGGCGGCGCTGGCGCTGCTGGCCGGCGCCGCCTTGCTGGGCGCGATGTACAGGTACCGCGGCAAACCGGCCGCCTGACGCCTACTCCCCGGAAAATTCGGCGGCCGCCTTGGCCGTCCAGAGCGCCTTGTTATAGCTAGGGAACGGCTGATCGTAACTGTCGACTGCGCCGTCCTCGCCGACGAAATGCGTCCACCAGTCGGCGTCGTCCTGCACCAGGACGATATCGCCGGCGCGGCAATGGTCGGCGATTGCTTCACCTGCAGCCAGCGTCACTATCCTGGTCTTCCTGTGCCTGATGACGGTAGGCACTGCGATCAGCGGAACGCAGGTTCGCTGAAGCTGCGCAGCTTGCGGCTGTGCAGCTGCTCGACGCCTTGATGGCGCAGCAGTTCGAGCGCCTTGATGCCGATCTTCAGATGCTGGTTGACGCGCTGTTCATAGAAACGGTTGGCCATGCCGGGCAGTTTGATTTCGCCATGCAAGGGCTTGTCCGAGACGCACAGCAAGGTGCCGTAAGGAACCCGGAAGCGGAAACCGTTGGCGGCCACCGTCGCGCTTTCCATGTCCAGCGCAATCGCCCGGCTTTGATTGAAGCGCAGCAGAGGCTTGCGGTGGTCGCGCAGCTCCCAGTTGCGGTCATCGATAGACGCTACCGTGCCGGTGCGCATGATGCGCTTGAGTTCATATCCTTCCAGCTGGGTGATGGCAGCCACTGCATCCTGCAGGGCCAGCTGCACCTCGGCCAGCGCCGGCACCGGCACCCACAGGGGCAAGTCGTCGTCCAGCACGTGATCGTCGCGCACATAAGCGTGCGCCAGGACGTAGTCGCCCATGCGCTGCGAGGTCGACAGGCCGGCGCAATGGCCCAGCATGATCCAGCCGTGCGGACGCAGCACCGCCACATGGTCGGTGATGGTCTTGGCGTTCGAGGGACCGACGCCGATGTTGATCAGCGTGATGCCGGAGCCGTCGGCCCGCTGCAAATGATAGGCCGGCATCTGCGGCTGGCGCGCCGGCGCGACGCCGGTCAGCGCACGGTCGGCAGGCAGGTCGTCGAGGTTGGCGTTCCAGGTGGTCAGGTCGCCCGGTTCGACGAAGGCCGTGTATTGCTGGCGGTAGGCGCGCAGCTCGGGATCGCTGCTGGCTTGCATCAGCTCGCGTCCCATGCGGATGAATTCGTCGACGTAGAACGCGTAGTTGGTAAACAGCACGTAGCGCTGGAAACGGTCGGGCGAGGTCGCCGTATAGTGCTTCAGGCGGTGCAGGGAATAATCGATGCGCGGCGCGGTAAACAAAGCCAGCGGATGCGGATCGCCCGGCAGTTCTTCCAGCGTGCCGTTGACGATGCGGTCGTCCATGGTCGCCAGGTTCGGCAGGTCGAACACATCCGGCAACGTCCGCAAGTGGTCAGGATCGAGATTGCCCTCGACATGGATGCCTTCCGGGAAGGCGAAATGCACCGGGATCGGCATGTCGCTGACGCCGATTTCGAGCGGCACATCGTGGTTGTCGCGCAGCAGCTTGAACTGGCTGACCAGGTAATTGGTGTACAGCGACGGCCGCGTCAGCGTAGTCTGGTAGACGCCGGGACCGTACACGAAACCGAAGGAATGGCGGGTATCGGCGCGGGTGTTGAATTCGGTGGTCACCCGTACAAACGGGTAGCAGGCGCGCACCCGCTCGGTCATCACTTCGCCGTTGGCAAAACGCTTGAAAGCCTCGCGCAGCAAGGCGGTGTGATGCTCATAGATTTCATGCACGCGGGCGACGGCGGCATGGGGGTCGGTGAATTGCTCAGTCGGGAACATTGAATCTCCGTAGCGATATCTGTACGCCAGGATCGCTGGCGTCATGGTCCGGACATATTTATCCGGACCTTACAGTTCAATTCTACTGGGATTGGAGCGAGATTGCGAAACTAAAGCCAAGCCGATGCCACTACTTGAGCAAATCGTACTTGCCGCCCTTTTCTATCGCACGCTGATACGCCGGCCGCGCATGGATGCGCTGCAGGAAAGCGGCCAGCCTGGGCCGGCTGGCGTCCAGGCCGCCACGCGATTGCGACGCTTCCAGCGGGAAGCTCATCTGGATGTCGGCGGCGCTGAATTCTTCACCGGCAAACCAGGTCGATTTGCCCAGCTCGGCTTCCAGGAAATCCAGGTGCGTCTTGAGTTGCGGATCGATGTAGTTGCGCTGCACGCCGTTAGCAATGGAGCGCGCCAGCGGCCGCAGCAGGGCCGGCATGGGCGGCCGGTCCAGGCGGCCGAAGACCAGCTTCATCAGCAAAGGCGGCATGGCCGAACCTTCAGCGTAATGCAGCCAATACGTGTAGCGCAGGCGGTCCTTGCTGCCGGCGGCCGGCACCAGGCGGCCATCGCCGTATTGCTGCACCAGGTATTCGATGATCGCGCCGGATTCGGCGATCGTGTTGTCGCCGTCGGTGATCACCGGCGATTTTCCCAAGGGATGGACCGCCTTCAGCGAAAGCGGCGCCAGCATGGTTTTCGGATCGCGCTGGTAAGGCTTGATTGCATAATCCAGCCCCAGCTCTTCGAGCAGCCACAGCACGCGCTGCGAACGGGAATTGTTGAGATGGTGAACGATGATCATGGTCGGCAAGCCCGGTCAGGTGGAGGGAAAACTGCAATCCCGCTAGCGTAACCGATTTGCCGCCGATGATCTAAACCCGCGTCGGATTCAGCAAACCCTGGCATGTCGCGCGCTGCGCATCGGCCGCCGGCAGCTTGCCGCACACCGTATCGAGCTGCTGGCGCAGTCGTCCCAGCACCGCCTGGTGCTTGCCGTCGCCATTCCAGGCATTGAGTTTTTGCCCGAGGCGCTCCAGCACCGAACGGTTACGCTCGTAAAACGCATTCTGGGTGCCGCCCAGTTCTTGCAGCACGCCATGCGCGACCTTTTCTATGCGCCCTTCGTCTTGCGGCGCCAGTTCCAGCAAACCCGACAGGTACGCGACACCCCATTGCAGGCGCGTCGCCGGTCCCTGCGCCGCCTGGTAAGCCTGTTCATACCAGTTGACGGCGCCGCTCTTGTCGCCGCGCCTCTTGGCGTTCGACGCCAGGCTGAGCATGAAGTAATACGGCGCATGCGAACGCTTCAGCTCGGCCTTGAGCAAGCTGTCCGAATCGTCCAGCAAACCGGCATCGCTCAAGGCATGGGCGCCGGCGTTGATCACCGATTGCCGTTCATAGGCATCGGTGGTGGCGCTATCTGCTTGCGCTACCCGTTGCCGCACGTCTTTCAGCAAAGCCGGCGCCAACGCGCCTTCCGGAGTGTCGATGCGCGCCAGCGACACTTGCGCCGCCAGCGCCCCCAGGCGATCGGTCTTGGACAGTGTGCTGTCGCCGGACAAGCGCTGCGCAGCGCTGTTCCAGGCGGCGATCAGCTTGGCCCGGGACGGCGATTTCGGCACGGTCGCCAGCTGCACCAGGTCAGCCGGATAGTTGGTCAGGATATCCATGTTCTCGCGCGCGGTATGGACATCGCTCACCGCTTTGGTCAGGCGTGCGGCAGCCGCCGTCTTGTCGACGCCGGCTGCGGCATCGCCGGGCTTGGTCGCAGCCGCCACCAGCGCGCTCAAGGCCAGCCGGTTGGCGCTGTCGCCGGGAGGACATGCCGCCGCCAGCTTGTTCAAGGCAGGCACCAGCTCCTTGCCGCTGACCAGCTGTTGTTCGTCGGTATCCCAAGAGTAGTAAGCCAGCAGGCGCCACTCGTCCGCCGTCAGCTTGCCGCCGCTGAGCGCGGCCTGCAAGGTTTGCTTGACCGGACGGTTGGCGCTGATGCCGAGCGTCAGCGTCTGCAGGTAGCGGCCGGCGTCGACTTCGCCCGGCAAACGGGTAATTTCGGTGCCGTCCGGCTTGAACAGGATCATGGTCGGATAGCCGCGCACCTTGAAGCGCTCGCCGAGTTTCTGGGCGCCGGCGCTATCGCCGTCGATATGCACCGGTACAAAAAACCGCGAGCGCTCGATGAATCCCTGCCGGTTGAAAATCGTGGCCTTGACCTGGTTGCATGGCGGGCACCAGCTTGCGCCCCAATACAGGAACAAGGGCTTGTTATGCGCTTTGGCGAAAGCAAAAGCGGCATCGACGTCGCCGTCGTACCAGCCGATGCCGTCGGCAGCTGCCGCAGCGGCGGGCTTGGATTCAGCGGCCGCCAGCGCCAAGGCCGGGGCGGCGCACGTCAGCGTGGCGAATATTGCGGCAACGGCGGAGGCGGATAAGGTCTTCATCTTGTACTCATGTGGATAGTTGAAGCCGCATAGGGGCAGGCCAAACCCGCCCCTATGCGGCCATGAACGCTATATCACGAACCAAAGTGGTAATTGAATTCCAGCCATCCCTGGCGGCCATAGGGATTGTAGTTACCGGTAGGATAATACGGCCAACCGGCGGTATTGTCTTGCTTCACCGAATTGAGCACATTGTTGACGATCAGCGCCACCGACGCCCGCGGGGTGATCTGGTAGCTGGCGCTCAGGTTGACCAGCGCGAACGGCGAGATGCGGCGGGTCTGGTCGGCGCTGGGCAAGCTGCCGTAGCGCGTGACTTGCACGGTGCCGGTCCATTTGTCGCGCAGCCAGGTGACGCTGGCGTTGACCTTGGAGCCCCAGTCCGGATTGGTCAGCGAATTCAGCAAGTCCTGGTCAGGATCGCTGGCAAACTGCCGGTAGTGGTGGCTGAGCACCTTGGTGTAATTCGCCTTCAGCAGGAAATCGCCGGCGCCGCCTGCCTTGATCCGCCATTTACCGCTCACATCCAGGCCGCTGGTGCGCTCCTGCGCCGCATTGATCGGATTGACCAGGATATCCTGGATAGCGTTAGGATTGAAAATCGCATTGGCCGGGTTGCGCTGCACCCGCCTCAGCGCATCGACGCAGGTCGGCGAATTGATGTCCAGCTGTCCTGCACGGCAATTCGCTTCATTGCGCAAGATGAGGTCGGGGTCGAGGTTGGTGACCAGGTTGTCGATCTGGATGCGCCAGAAATCGGCCGATATGTCGAAGCTGGAGCTGGGCGACCACACCACGCCATAACTCCACGATTTGCCGTTCTCGGATTTCAGGTCCTTGCTGCCGGTCTGGACATAGTTCGCGCCCGGCGAATAATTATTGAATTCGCAGCCGGCCAGCGGCTGTCCGGCCTGCTGGCAGCGGTAATAATCGGTAGTCGACGAATAGTAGCCGCGGGTGGTGGACGAATAGATGTAATTCATGTCCGGCGCGCGGAAGCTGGTCGCGTAGTTCCCGCGGAACAGCAGGGTCTTCACGGGACGGAATTCAAGCCCGGTGTTGTAGGTGAACTTGCCGTCGTTGCGGCCGGCAAAATTGTATTCGTCGTAACGTCCGGCGACGGTGGCGACCAATTCCTTGAGAATCGGTATGTTCAGCTCCGCGCCCAGCGCATAGCGCTTGCGCGAGCCGCTGGCGCCGTCGGCGGTTGCCTGGTTATAGAACACGCCCTGGTTGATCTGCGGATCGGGCGTGTTGCTGAAACCCTGGCTGCCGAACTCGGTCACCGCCGCCAGGCGCACCGGCCCGGCCGGCAAATTGAACAGTTCGCCGTTGGCGCTCAGGCTCAAGGTCTGGGTCCAGGATTTATCGCGGCTGGTTGCCTTGCCGGTGATCGAATTGAACTGGTCAGGGGTCAAGGGCTGCGACAACCTGCCAGGATCGGGCGCATAAATGGCAACGCCGTCGGCGTCGTAGCCGAGCCGCGGGCCGAGGAAAAAGCTGTCGACGTTATTCAGCAGCAAAGGCGTGGTCTTGCGGCTGGTATAGGCGGAGATGTTGTAGGCCGCTTCATAGTTCCAGCTGCTGGTCGATGGAATATCGCCGCGTATGCCCACCGTCAGGTTGCCGGCGACGTCGTTCCAGCGGCGGTTGAAGCGGGTCGCACCGCCGATTTCTTCCGGTGAAATCCGGCGTGACCAGCTTTCGTTGGCGCCGCTGTTCTGGTTGAAGAAATAACTGTTGCCGACCGCTTCGGAAGTCCAGCTCGGGCCGCGCGTATTATTTTGCGTCGAGTTAAATCCCAGCATCAGGTCGCCGAATATTTCTGTCTTGGGGGTCAGCTGGTAACTCAGGCTGCCGAACAGGTTTTCGCTCTCGTTCTGGGTCATGGTGGTCCAGTAGGCGGGCTGGGCCTTGCCGCTGCCGCAATACGCGCCGGATTTCGACTGCACCCTGACGACGCTGTCGTAGAACAGATTGCCGAGCTGGCTGCAGGTCGCGCCCGGATCGACATATTTCCCGGTGTCGACGTTCTGCCGCGACAGGATGCGGGTCGGGGCGGCGCCGCCGGCCGTGGTGGACGACATGAAATCGCGCTGGCGGCTCCAGATCGGATCGGTGCGGCTCAGCTCCACGCCGAATACCCCGCTCAGGTTGCCGCTGCTGCCGCCGCCGGTCAGCTGGATGCGCTGGTTGGCGCCGCCGCCATCCTTGGTGCCGCCGGCCTTGATGTTGAAATCGAAACCGCTGACCTGTTTTTTGGTGATGATGTTGACCACGCCGGCAATCGCATCCGATCCGTAGATGGCCGACGCGCCGCTGTTCAATATCTCGATACGGTCCACCAGCGCCGACGGGATATTCGCCAGGTTGACGAAGTTGACCGAGCCGTCATAGGCCACCGGATAGTCGGCGATGCGCCTGCCGTTGAACAGGATCAGCGTATGGTTCGGCCCCAGCCCGCGCAGGCTGATGGTATTCGCAGCCGGAGTGAAGGTGTTGCCGAAGTCGGCGCCCTGCGTCATGCCGGTATTCTGGGTCTGCGAACTGAGGGCGTCGAACACGTTGCGGTAGCCTTGCTTCTCGATGTCCTCGCCGGTGATCACCGTGACGCTGGTCGGACCCTCCTTGCTGGCGCGCGGAATGCGGGAGCCGGTGACCAGCACCGGTTTCGTGCCGCCGGCTGCGGCATCGCCATCCGCGGCCTGGGCAAAGGCTGTCAGATAAGAGTTTGGTATTGCATACGCGACCAGCAGCGCCAGCGCGGTTTGCGCCGGCAGGGTTTTGAATCTGTGCATGTATTGCTATTCCTTCCCATGTATTCTTTTGTAAAGAACTGTTGCGTTCTTTAATGGGAGACGAGAATATAGTAGACGGACGGCAATACAAACTGATGGTTTTACATATCCATATGCGCTGTGCGTCGATAGCACGGTTCGCCGGACGAAGCGCGCGCAGGGATTACTTCAGGACTTTTCTCGCAGCGGCAATGATCTGCCGCGACAGGTTTTCCATGCGTGGCGACTGCACCTTCCAGGTATGCCAGTACAACGCCAGTTCAAGCGGCCTGGACGGCGCCAGATGGGCCATTTCATTTTTGCCGGCGCTAGCCTTGAGCAGCAGTTCCGGCACCATGCCGTAACCAAGGCCGTAACGGATCGCATTGAAATGCGATGCGGCGCCGGGCACGTAATGGCAAGGGTAAGCTCCCTCCGGCAGGCCCAGCCGGTCCAGCAAGAAGGAAGACTGCAAAGTGTCTTTATGGGTATAGGCCACTACCGGCGCGCTGCGTGCCGCCTTGCGCGTCAGGCCGTCGGCGAACCATTGCTCGCGAAACGCCTCGGCCGCCACCAGCCAGTAGCGCATCACTCCCAATAATTCCGCCGAACAGCCGCGCATCGGTTTCGGTTCGGTGCTGATGCAGCCTATGGCCAGGCCGGTCTCCAGCAAGGTGTAAGTGTGGTCCTGGTCTTCCACGGTCAGGTCGAGCAGCACTTTTTCGCGTATCAGCACATCCGACAAGGCCGGAAAAAACCATGTGCCGATCGAATCGGCATTCAACGCCAGCACCAGTGTCAGCGGCGCATCCTGCTCCACCGCCAGCTCTGCCGCCAGGTCCGCTTCCAGCAATTGCGCGCGCTTCAGGTATTGCATCAGCCGCTGCCCGGTGCGAGTGGCGCGCGCGGGACGGCTGCGCACGATCAAGGCATTGCCCAGCATGCTTTCCAGCGCGTGCACGCGCTGCGATATCGCCGGCGGCGTCAGGTGCAGCCGCAGCGCCGCCTGCTCGAAGCTGCCGGTTTCGATCACCGCGCGAAAGGCATCGGTGTGCTTCGGATTCAAGTTCATTCGATGTTTCCTTTATATCCCTTAATAAGAAATATTTATCATTCATTAATAATACTTAATTTTATTAAACCCATGTCTTATTGAATGCACAATTCCCGCTCCCATCCAATCCGCAGCCGCCGACGATCCGTGATCGGCGGCGCCGGCCCCAAGTCACAGGAGCATCCATGAGGCAGCTTGCCGAACAACCGAAATCGCGCCTGGTCCGCCGTCTCAAATTCACGCTGGGCCTGGTTCTCGGGTTAACGCTGGCCGCCAGCCTCGCGCTTGGCTATTGGCTGCGGCAAGCGTGGCAGCAGCTTCCCGCGGTCGATCACCTGGCGCAATACAGTCCGGCATTGCCATTGCGGATCTACTCCAGCGAAGGTGTGCTGCTGGCGGAATACGGCGAGGAGCGCCGCGAGTTCCTGCCTATCGCCCAGATTCCCCTGCGCATGCGCCAGGCGCTGCTGGCAATCGAAGACGCGCGCTTCTACCAGCACGGCGCCGTCGATTTCACCGGCCTGCTGCGCGCCACGCTGGCCAATGCCGTCAGCGGCCAGCATGGCCAGGGCGCCAGCACGATCACCATGCAAGTAGCGCGCGGTTTCTTTTTGACGCGCGAAAAAACCGTGCAGCGCAAGCTGATGGAAATATTGCTGGCTTACAAACTGGAACAGCAGTACAGCAAGGACAAGCTGCTGGAGCTGTACATGAACCAGATCTACCTGGGCGAACGGTCTTATGGCTTTGCCGCTGCATCCAATATCTATTTCGACAAGCCGCTGGAACAGCTGACCACGGCCGAGGCGGCGATGCTGGCCGGCTTGCCCAAGGCGCCCTCCGCCTACAATCCGGTAGCCAATCCGCAGCGGGCGCAGATGCGCCAGCAATATATTCTGCAGCGCATGCTGGCGCTCGGCGATATCACGCAAGAAGAATTCCAGCAGGCCATGGCAGAGAAACTGGTGCTCAACGCCAGCCGCAACAGCTCCATCCGGGAAGCGGCCTACGTCGTGGAAGAAACCAGGCAGATGGTGGTGCAAGCTTATCAGGAACGTGCTTACACCATGGGGCTGGATGTCGTCACCACGATCCAGATGGCGCCGCAACTGGCCGCCGACAAGCATCTGCGCACGGGATTGCTGGACGCCCAGGCGCGCAGAGGATATCGCGGCCCCGAAGCGCGGCTGCCCGCATCGGAAAACCATGGCTGGCAAGACAGCGCCCGCGCATTGCTGGCACCGTATCCCGACAGCGGCGAGTTGCGCGCGGCAATCGTCACCGCCGTGGCGCCGAAGCAGATTACAGCCGTGCTGCGCGACGGCCGATCGCTGCAAGCAAGCTTGCTTGATCCGCGCATCGCCGGCGGCTGGGCCAAGCTGCCGGCTGAAGGCAAGCGCAGCATCGCCGCGGGTGCGGTGATCAGGGTTTACCAGGACGACTCGCAGCGCTGGCTGCTCAGCCAGCTGCCGGAAATGGAAGGCGCGCTGGTCTCGCTCGACGCCCAGAGCGGCGATATCCTGGCGCTTGCCGGCGGTTTCGATTTTTTCCGCAACCCCTTCGACCACGCGCTGCAGGCCTTCCGCCAGCCAGGGTCGAGTTTCAAGCCCTTTGTCTATTCCGCGGCACTGGAAAAAGGATATTTCCCCGGCACCATGGTGGACGATACCCAGCGCCTCCTGCTGCCGCAGGAAACCGGCGCCCGCGCCTGGCGGCCGCGTAATTACGGCAACAACTATGAGGGTTTCATTACCGTCAGGCGCGGCTTGATGCGCTCCAAGAACCTGGTCGCAGTCAGCCTGATGCAAGCTGCCGGCGCCGGCTATGTACAGGGCTTCGCGACACAGTTCGGTTTCCTGCCGGAACGCAATCCTGCTTCCCTGCCGCTGGCGCTCGGCGCCGGCGCCGTGACGCCGCTGCAGCTGGCCCAGTCTTATGCGGTGTTCGCCAACGGCGGTTATCACCTGGCTCCCAGGCTGATCAAGGAAATCCGCAACCGCTCCGGCCAGGTGCTTTATGCCGACACCTCGCGCAAAGACGGGAATGCCGTCCGCCAGGCCGGTAAAAGAGTCATTTCCGCGCGCAACGCCTATCTCATGGACAGCATGCTGCAAGACGTGGTCAAGTCCGGCACCGGCCATGGCGCCAAGGTGCTGGCGCGCGGCGATACCGCAGGAAAAACCGGCACCTCGAACAATGCCTACGACGCCTGGTTCGCCGGCTATTCCTCGGGCGTGGTGTCGGTGGTGTGGCTGGGTTATGATCAGCCGAAAACGCTCGGCAATACGACCGGCGGCGCATTGGCGCTGCCGGTCTGGAGCCGCTACATGCAGGTGGCGGTCAAGGACCGGCAGGAACGGATAGCAGTGGAGCCGGCTGGACTAACCCTGGCCGACGGCGACTACATCTATTCCGAATACCTGGACCGCAGCTGCCTGGCCGACAACAACCCGTTCATCCACAGCAAGCTGAAGTGCGAACCCGGCCCGGCTGAAAACCTTGCGGCCGAAACGGGAACCTTGAGCGCGGCGCAAGAGCGCGCGCAGATTCTGAAAATGTTTTCTTCCGGAGACTAAGCCCATGCTGCTGCATACCATCTACCTCGTTGCAATCGTCGCCGAAGCCATGTCCGGCGCCATCATGGGCATGCGGCGCGACATGGACCTGTTCGGCATCTGCGTGGTCGGCACCATCACCGCACTGGGCGGCGGCACCATGCGCGACATCTTGCTGGGCAATTATCCGCTGGGCTGGATCGCCCATCCCGAATACCTGCTGTTTACCATCGGCGCCGCCGCCGTCACTGCCCTGGTGGCGCGTTTCCTGCATCACTTGCGCAATGTGTTCCTGGTGGTCGATGGCCTCGGCCTGGTGGCGTTCAGCGTGATCGGTTGCGATATCGCCCGCGCCAACGGCATGTCGCCCGGCATCGTGATCCTGGCAGGCATGATCACCGGCGTCTTCGGCGGCCTGCTGCGGGATGTGCTGTGCAACCAGATTCCGCTGGTATTGCAGCGCGAAATCTACGCTACCGTGGCGCTGTTCACCGGCGCGCTGTATGTCGGCCTGCTCTGGCTCGAGGTCGACCCGACGATCGCCCCGCTGGCCGCGATCGGCGCAGGCTTCGTGTTCCGCCTGCTGGCCATGCGTTTCCATTGGAAGCTGCCGAGCTTTAACGGCAACGGCATCCGCGGTTTTGAATAGCCGGCGCCGCGCTTTCCGCAAACTTGAATGCAGCAACCGTGCCGCGGCCACGCTCAAAGCATCTTTGCCCGGCTTGCTTTAGACTGGCTGTTTTCCGTGCCCGGCGCCGGCGAATTTTTCAAGCAGACCAAACAACAAGGAACTTCCATGACCGACCTTTCTTCCTTCCCCATCACAAAAAAATGGCCAGCCCGGCATCCTGAGCGGATCCAGCTGTATTCCCTGCCGACTCCCAATGGCGTCAAGATTTCGATCATGCTGGAGGAAACCGGCCTGCCTTACGAGCCGCACCTGGTCAGCTTCGAGAGCAACGACCAGACCTCGCCGGAATTCCTGTCGCTCAACCCGAACAACAAGATCCCGGCGATCCTCGATCCCGACGGCCCGGGCGGCAAGCCGCTGCCGCTGTTCGAATCCGGCGCGATCCTGATCTACCTGGCGGACAAGAGCGGCCGGTTCATGCCGCAAGACGCTGCCGGCCGCTATGAGACGATCCAGTGGCTGATGTTCCAGATGGGCGGCATCGGACCGATGTTCGGCCAGCTCGGATTCTTCAACAAATTCGCCGGCAAGGATTACGAAGACAAGCGCCCGCGCGACCGCTACGTGGCGGAATCGAAGCGCCTGCTGGCGGTGCTCAACCAGCGCCTGGCCGAGCGCAGCTGGATCATGGGCGATGAGTACACCATCGCCGACATCGCTACCTTCCCCTGGGTGCGCAACCTGATCGGCTTCTACGAGGCGGGCGACCTGGTAGGCATCGCCGATTTCCCGCATGTCACGCGGGCGCTCGCGGCATTCGTAGCGCGGCCGGCGGTGGCCAAGGGCCTGACGATTCCGCAGCGCGGCTGAGCGTAACCCGGGGCGGCTACTCAAAGCGGGGATGGTGCGCTAAAATTGCCCATCCCATCACATTTGGACCGCCATGCCATCGCGTCGAAAATTCCTGCAAAAGAGCTTGTTCCTGACCGCCTCCGGGCTCTTTTCCAGCCAGCTGCCGTTTGCCGCTCCGGCAGCTTTCGCCAAAGAGGCCACTGCTGCACCGTCCGAGACGCCGCCGATGGACCCGCCGCCAGACATCTTTGACGCGCAGCTGGTCGACATGGAATTCTGGCTCAAGCCGCGGGTGCTGGAAGTAACCCGCCCCGCCAGCGGCGAACGCGCCAAGCTGCTGTACTGGAAAGACGGCGAAATCCAGGAATCGGCCTACCAGCAGCTGTGCCACCTGCTGCGCGATGTCCAGGGCAAGCAGGTAGCGCCGATAGATCCCAAGCTGCTTGAAACCTTGTGGGGCACCCAGGCTTTCATCGCGCGCTACGGCATCAGCCAGCCGCTGGAAATCCTGTCGGGATTCCGCACCGCGGCCACCAACAAGCACCTGATCGAAACCGGCGTGCCGGCGGCGCGCAAATCGTTGCACCTGGAAGGCCGCGCGGCCGACATCCGCCTCACGCAGCTGGATGCGGATGTGCTGGGCGGCTTGATACGCAGCTTCCGCCAGGGCGGCGTCGGCTTCTACTACCGGCCGGGGAAAAACGGCGGCTGGATCCACGCCGACACAGGCCTGCAGCGCACCTGGAAAGGCTGACTGCCGGTTGTCCCGCGGCGACTGTCCAGCCGGACAAATCGCTTCAGATGCGTTCGATGACCAGCGCAATGCCTTGGCCGCCGCCAATGCACATGGTGATCAAGCCGTAGCGTTTCTCGGTGCGTATCAGTTCATACAGGCACTTGACCGCGATGATCGTCCCGCTCGCGCCCAAAGGATGGCCGAGCGCGATAGCGCCGCCATTGACATTGGTCAGCTTCGGATCCAGACCCAGCCCTTTGCACACGCCCAGCGACTGCGCAGCGAACGCTTCGTTCGACTCAATCACCGCCATATCCTGCAAACCAAGGCCGGCGCGTTTCAAGGCAAGCTGGACTGCCGGGATCGGACCGGTGCCCATGATCGACGGATCCACCCCCGCCACGCCGTAGGAAACCAGGCGCGCCAGCGGCTTCAAGCCGGCGCGGACGGCAGCGCCCGCTTCCATCAGGACGCAGGCGGCAGCGCCGTCGTTGATGCCGGAAGCATTGCCGGCGGTGACCGTGCCGCCCTCTTTCTTGAATGCCGGCTTGAGCTTGGCCAGCGATTCCATGGTGGCGTCGGCCTTCGGATATTCGTCCGTGTCGAATTGCGTGACGCCCTTGCGCGTCTTGATTTCGACCGGCGCGATCTGCGACTTGAAGTAGCCGGCGGCGATCGCTGCCGTCGCCCGCTTCTGGCTTTCCAGCGCGAACGCATCCTGTTCTTCACGCGTGATGCCGTATTTCTCCGCCACGTTTTCCGCGGTGATGCCCATATGGCCGCCGCCGAAAGGATCGGACAGCGCACCGATCATCATGTCGATCATCTTGATGTCGCCCATGCGCGCGCCCCAGCGCGCGGCTTGTGTCGCATGCAGCGAGCGGCTCATGCTTTCAACGCCGCCGCCGACGGCGACATCGGTCTCGTCCAGCTGGATGGCGTTGGCGGCCGTGATGATGGCTTGCAAGCCGGAACCGCACAGCCGGTTCAGCGTCAGCGCCGTGGATTCCTTGCCCATGCCGGCATTCAAGCCCACCACGCGCGACACGTACATGTCGCGCGCCTCGGTGTGGATGACATTGCCGAATACGATCTGGCCGGCCTGCAGCGGATCGACGCCGGCGCGCGCAAATGCTTCCTTGACAGCAACCGCGCCCAGTTCGCCCGGCGCCAGGTCCTTCAATGCTCCGCCATATGCCCCGATAGCGGTACGGGCGGCGCCGACGATGACGACTTCTCTTGTATTGGCCATGTTTATCTCCTTGTTGGTTTGACGATGCTGCTGCAATGCTTGCTGCCTTGTTAACGTAAAGCGGCAGATCAAGCCTACAGCGCTACTCTAGCAGGCATCCGCTGCTTCGGCCGCGGCCTGCTGCCGGAATTGCTTGGGTGTCATGCCGGCATGCCGCTTGAAGGCGCGGCTGGCGTACAAGAATGGGAGGGTGCTGAAGGAAAGATATTCCAGAGAACCATCATTGGCATGCGCCACAAATTCTGGCCAGGACCAGAACTGCGGGGCAGATTACATCAGGGCGGCAATCTCGGCTGCGCTCAAGGCGCCGCGATAGATGCGGAATTCATCTATCAGGCCATTGAAGTACGGATCGGCGGCATACTGCGACCTGCCGATCCAGTTCTGGCTGGTGCCGCCCAGGCGGAACGGCGCCAGCACCATCGCAGGATTGCTGCCTACCGGGTTGCCGTCCAGGTACAAGGTCCCGGTTTTGCCCGACAGGGTGACGGCGACATGGACCCATTGCCCGACCGGCAATGCCGTGTTGCTGTCGATTCCCTGCTCGCCGCTGCCGCCGTTGACGGTCATGGCAAAGCGCGGGAACCCGCTGTTGCCGCGGGCCGCCAGCATCATGTAATGACCGGCGCCAGAACCGAAATCGAACACGCGCGCCCACGTGCCGGAAGCATTCCAGAACACCCATGCCGCGACCGTGATATCCGCCACATCGCTTACGATATCGGCCGGCAGGCTGAGGTAGCCGTTGCTGCCGTTCAGCGACACCGCCCCGCCCTTCTTGCCGCTGGCCCAGCTGGCGCCGTTGACCAGCGTCCCGGCATGCCCCTTGCCGCTGGAGTCGGCGGCTGTGGCGCCGCTGCCGTCATCGAGCGCCAGGTAGGCCAGCAATTGCACCGCCGTGACCGCGGTCGCCTCGTTCGATGCCGCACTGGTTCCAGACGGCGTCTGCGCAGTGACGACATAATGATAGGTGCCTGCGGCGAGTCCGCTGTCGGTATAGGTCAGCAAATCGCTGATGCCGGTTGCGATGGTTGTATACGGTCCGCCCGCGGCCGTGCCGCGCTTGACGCTGTAACTGCTGGCATACGCGCTGCCCCACCACGACAGCTGCACCTGTCCCTGGCTCGCAATCGCGGTCAGGCCGCTCGGCGCCGCGCCGCTCGGTATTGCGTCGCGCGTGCAGGTCAGCGTGCCATAGCCCAGCTGATCGTAGCCGCCGCTGTTGGGCCCGTAATTGCCGCCACCGCCTTCCGGCTGGATCAGGGCTGCGAATTTCCGCGAATAAGGCGCGGCCAATCCCTTGCGGTTGACGTAATGGTTATAGACCAGCGCCCATCCAGGCCGCACAGCGCCTTGGCCGGCGGTCGACAAGGCAGTCTGGTTGACATGGTCGACGTTGTTGTAAGTGACATAGGGCACCGTATAAAACGCGCTGCCCGATTCAATCAGGTTGGCTTTGGCGACGTATTCGGCGCCGGCAAGAAAGCGGTTGTTGTCATAACCGTACAGGTCGACTCCCTGGTTCCAGGCCATCTCACAGATCGGTCCCATCAATGCGATGCCCAGCGTGTTGTGGCCCTGGTCGCGGCCGGTTTCCTGCCACTGTCCCAGGTAACCGGGATGCATGTAATAGACGGCTTGTGAAACGGCGCCGTTGCCTGCGCCGCCCTTGAAATAATCGACCGCTTCGTTGAACATGGCGCGGTCGTCGCATAACACGCCGATAGCCATGATCGAAGCCATGTTGCACAAGTCCCAGTTGGCCCAGTAGTGGGTCACTTCGGTATTGTTGTGGCGGATCAGGAAATCATGGTTGATGGGGTAAAAGACAGTCCGCATCATGTTCTGGAAACGGGCAAGGTCGGCAGCAGCCCAGCCGCCGTAGGAGCGCATGATTTCGGCCGCGTTGGCGAATTCGTAGCCGTAGATGCCGGCGGCCAGGTCGACATTCGAATTGCCGCCCAATAGCGTGAGCGTCGACGACCAGGCATTCAGGATTGCCACCGCCTTGTCGGCATAAGCGGTATCGCCCGAAATTTTCCAGCGCAATGCGCAAGCATAGGCAGCGGCAATGTCGTTATAGAGAAGCGTGTAGTTCTCCGCATGCACACCGTCGCTGCCGCGATAAATCGCTGCTTGCGGACGAGGCGTGTAGCTCAGCCGGGCATGGCTGTTGGCGATCAGTACATTCCAGCCGTCGATCCACGGCGCCGCGTTCGCTTTCACTTTCTGGCTCATGCGGTCAAAGTCGGCTTGCGTGTGCAGCAGGCCCGGATGAACAAACGCACTGCCGGCGGGAACGGATGCGGTTTCCGTTGTCGTCGTGGCAGGAGTCTGGCCGGCGCTTGCAGGCGCGGCCGGCGCCGTTGCCGAAGTAGCCGCCGGCACGGCGGCAGGCGAACTGCTGCCGGCTGCGGACGCCGTATCGCTGCCGCCGCTGCCGCAACCAGCCAGCAACAGGATGCCGATACTGGACATGAAATTGCGGCGCGACATGCCGTCAACATGCTGTTCAACGGTGGATTCCTTTTTTGCCGCTGCTGCCGGAGACAATTCGCCGCTGGCGGCGGTAACTGGATTTTTCACGCTCTGGTCCTTCAAAGATATATTTTCCGAAGGCATCAAAGGCAGGATCCGTGCCACATCCAGCCTGCTGCAGGCCACAAACGATCTGTGAATAAAAAGCTGCCGGCGCCTGTCGCAAATGGATGTTAGCGCTAACAATTTTCGTCAGTTTCCTGCCCGGCGAGGCAAATTTTGTCCAATCGAACAAGGCATCGGGATCGATGCGGCACGGCGCTTCGGCAGCACCGCGCAAAGTGCGTGCATAAGGCACGCCATCAATTGCCATCCCGGCATGGCCTTGGGAAGAATCATTGTTTCGTACGGCAACACGCGGAAAAATATGCTGTTTTGGTTTAATCTGTAAAACATCGCGCCTGCGATTATCTCTGTGACACGCTATGCCAAGAAAAACGCGGCAATTGCGCTGTTGTTCGTTCGCAAACAATGGACAGCGAGGCGCGGTCTTATCGCCGTCTCTTGTGTTCGGCCGCCTGAGCGTGACTGGACAGATGGATGCCAGGCAATCGGAGGATAACCATGGGCACACGACAGCAACTCAAGCCGGCAAGCGAACTGGCCAAAAAAAATGGCGTTCGCTTTCCGAACGAGAACGAAGAATACCGGCGTGCGCGCGACTTGCTTCTCGCGCAAGAAATCGAACTCAGGCGCCACATCGAGCGGGTCGCGGAACAGCGCCGCGCACTGCCGCCGGGCGGCCTGGTCGCCAAAGACTACCGCTTCGAAGGAGAAGATGGCGCGGCCAGCTTCGCCAGCCTGTTTGGCGACAAGAAAACGCTCGCGATCTACAGCTACATGTACGGACCGAAGCGCGAACGGCCTTGCCCGATGTGCACTTCGCTGCTCTCGGCCTGGGACGGCGAAGCGGCCGATGTCGGGCAGCGTATTGCGCTGGTGATCGTCGCGCGCTCGCCGATTGAACGCCTGCTTGCATTCAAGAAGGAACGCGGATGGCGCCATCTTAAGCTGTATGCCGATGTCAGCGGCGATTACACCCGCGACTATGTCAGCGCGGACGACGCCGACATCCCGGCTTTCAATGTCTTCACCCGGCGCGACGGCGCCATCCGCCATTTCTGGAGCAGCGAAATGGGCCCGGAGACGGCAGACCCCGGCCAGGACCCGCGCGGCGCTCCCGACCTGATGCCGCTCTGGACCATCCTCGACAGCACGCCCGAAGGACGCGGAACCGACTGGTATCCGAAGCTCGACTATCCGGGATAAACGATCACGCCAGGCAGTGCTGGCTGGCGGCCGTAGCGCTTCATGCCGGCGGACTTGTCCTGGAACGCCGGCAAACCGGGAAGGACGCAATCGCTGATAAGCTTGATATCAAAGGCCCGTGACCTGGTCACCATATTAACTTGCGAAACTTTGCCATGCGCCCTTACAAACGGCTGTTGATCGTTGTTCTTTTCCTGTTGCTGCTGCTCGCCTTGTTTCAATTTTCCGGTTTGCGAGAACATTTCAATTTGACGTTCCTTCGTCAACAGATCGCCGACAACGAAGTTAGCGGCTTGCTGATCTTTGTTTTGCTGTTTTGCCTGGGCAACCTGATCCAGATACCCGGCTGGATATTCCTCGCCGCCGCGGTACTGGCCCTGGGCAAGACCTGGGGTGGCCTTGCAACCTATCTCGCCGCCGTCGTCTCCTGCGTGTTTACTTTCCTGACGATCCGTTTCATCGGCGGCGATGCATTCCGGGAATTGAAGAACCGCCATGCGCTGAAGATACTCCGCGGCCTGGATGCGCATCCGGTTGCAAGCATTGCGTTGCTAAGGGTATTGTTTCAGACCGTTCCTGCGCTCAATTACGCGCTGGCTTTGTCCGGCGTGAAATTCTACAAGTACCTGGCTGGCACCATGCTCGGCTTGCCGTTGCCGATCATGGCGTATTGCCTATTCTTTGACTATATCGGCCAGGCGCTGCATGTGCATTGAAGCGCAGCTGGCCGCTGCCATCAATGCGGAAGCGACAGGTACAGCCGGCCCAGGCCGGTAAGCTGCCCGGGAGCGCCCAGCAAGCTGGTGAAATGGCTGTCGTTATTCCAGCGGCCGGTAAACCACGCATAGCGGAATACGTCGGCGCGCGCCTCGCAGGTCGCCACCATGTCGGTCATCTGCGCCTCCTGCTTGGCAAGCGTGTCGATCTGCGCGCCGTCGGCTTGCGCATGCCAGTTGGCGAATTCGGTGACCCAGAACGGTTTGCCATACTTGGCGAGACGGTCGAGCTGCGCCGCCAGGCCGTAGTCGTACCAATGGAAGGCCAGGTAGTCGATTTGCGGATCGCGGTTGCCGTTGGCGCTGCGATAGGCGGCATAGAAGGCATCCAGCCATACCACCGGATCGGCATAACCCGGCATGGTGCCCCAGCTTATCGCCGGCCCGACGATCTTGACGCCGGTGTGCGCGGCAATCGCCTCGAAGCCGGGCCACAGGCTTGCGGCTTGCTGCGGCGTCAGATTGGACTGGTCGGACTGGTTAGGTTCGTTCAGCACCAGCAGATACTTGATTTGAGGATTTTGCTTCAGGGACGCTTCGATGCTGGCCGCGTCGTAATTGCCATTCCATAGCATGGGATAAAAATCCATCTGGTACTGTGCGCGGTAGTCAGCGGGGACCAGGGCATTCGGCTGCGAACTCCAGTTGTACCACCAGCTCACGCCAGGCGCGAGCGCGGCAAGGTCAAGCGGATTGGCCAGGTCATAGGCGACGCCGCGCTTTGCGCTCTTCGCAGTTACCGTCCCGGCTGGCGGCGTAGTGCCGGCCGGAGCAGCGGGACTGGCTGGATTCGGCGAAGTTGCCGGAGCCGGCGAAGTCGCCGCAGGTACGGTGGCGGAATTCGGAGATCCTGACGCCGCCGTGGAACCGCTGTCGCCGCCGCCTCCGCAGCCGCCCAGGGCCATGCAGCCGAAGACCAGGGTCCACGCGGCGCAGCGGCGGCGCGATCGCGAAAGGAACGCGCAAAGATATGTCAGGTACATAAAGAAATTTCTTAATAATATTGTTAGAGCGCAGCGGATAGACCAGCCTCGCTGCGATGCGTAAAGCAATATGACGGCTTCGCGTATCACACCGCAAATAACATGCCATAAAGCAATATTGTTTGATGGCCCATGTAGAAACGGACGATAAATATGCTTAAGCAACTGCAATACTCGTTTCTTTTTTACAGGCCCTGCCATACGAGACCTGGCAACGTGCGGGGGATCAGGCTATCAGTCCGATGGCGAAGTTTTCCCTCTTTGGGAGGACGATGCGGCTTCATTTCGTTGTGTCGCGCGCCAATCTGAAGCTGCCCAGCTTTGTCGCTAAGTGACAAGTAATGTCATGCGCGCTTTGGATGAAATTAGTCTTGGTGCGGCAACGCGCTTGCAAAAAAACAATCAGATGAGGATCAGTGCAACTTTGAGAGGCGATTGCTTGGCGCATGAAGCAATCCTGGCGATTCATTCATCCTTGATGCCGCCATCCGCCGCCCAGCGCCTGGAACAGGCTTACCGCGGCAATCAGGCGGTCGGCGCGCACCTGGATCAGGGTCAGTTCCGTCGACAGCAAACTCCGTTGCGCATCAAGCTGCTCAAGATAGGGGGAATAACCGGCGCGATAGCGGCTGCTCGCTAACGCCAGCGCACGCGCCAGGGCTTGGCGCTGGGCTGCGATCGCATGTTCCTGGTCGGCGTTGCGCCGGATTGCACTAAGCGATTCGTCGACTTCCTTGAAAGCGGTCAGCGCAGTCTTTCGATATAGGTAGGCGGCTTCATCGCGCCTGGCTGCCGCCGTATCAGCTTGCGCACGTAAACGGCCGCTGTCGAAAATGGGAGCCAGGACACTGCCGCCGAGCGCAAAGATGGCGATCGGACTGGTAAGAAGGGTAGAGGCGATATAACCCCCCGACGCCGTAAGCTGTATGTTCGGCATGAAGGCTGCACGCGCCGCGTCAAGCGAATGATCAGCGGCGACCAGTTGCTGCTCGGCTTGAGCGATGTCCGGCCGCCGCCGCAACAGCGCCGACGGCAGGCCGGATGCGGCAGACGGCGCTGTCAGCGCAGCCAGATCCGAACCGCGCTCGATCCCTTGCGGATTGTCCCCCAGCAGCAAGCTGAGGCCGTCTTCCTGCCGCCTGATCGCTAGCTCGGCTGCCGGGATAAGTTGCTCGGTCGCGCTATATTCCGCTTCTGCCTGGCGCAGATCGAGCATGGAAGAATAACCCGCCTCGGCGCGCCGCCGCGCCAGCTTCAACGATGCCGAGCGCGCCGCCAAGGTATCGCGCAATATGGCGAGCCGGGCATCGAGCGCACGCAATGTGATGTAGCCGCTCGCGGCCGAAGCCGCTACCGCGAGCCGGACACTGTCGTGCGCCGCGGTACTGGCCAGCAATGAAGCACGCGCCGCCGAACTGGCACTGGCAAGGCGGCCGAACAGGTCAAGATCGTAAGACACAGAGAGCTCGGCCTGTCCGGCGGTTTGGGTCTCCGGTTTGCCGAAGGGGCTGACATCACGCTGCCTGCCGCCGCCCAGGCTGCCCGCAAGATTGGGCAAGCGCTGCGCCTCGCTCAAGCGAAACTGTGCACGCGCGGCTTCCACCCGCGCCGCAGACACGGCCACATCAAGATTGTTGGCAAGCGCTGTTTCGACAATCCTTGTCAGCACAGGGTCGCCGAAACCTTGCCACCAGCCGGCCGCGAGTTCGTTGCCGGAAGCGGTGTCGTCCCGCCACGCCGCCGGCGGCGCGACGGCAGCCGCGAGTGGCGGCGCCGGCCTCGGCCCGGCACACGCGGCGAGCGCCACGGCCAGTAAAAGGGCAATCCTCCGCGCCGTCATTTTTGCCTGCGCGTGTCGACCCGCGCCTCCACCGACATGCCCGGCCGCAATCTTTGCGCCAGCGGCTGGCCAGGATCGATCACGATGCGCACGCCTATCCGTTGCGGAACCTTGACAAAATTGCCGGTAGCGTTGTCCGGCTTGAGCACCGCGAACTCCGATCCCGCCGCCGGCGAGATCGTTTGCACCACTCCCGCAAGCTCCGCTCCGCCCAGCGCGTCGACGCTGATGCTTGCCTTCTGGCCCGGCGCCATGCGCGCAGTCTGGGCTTCCTTATAGTTGGCAATAACCCAGCGCTCTGCCGGCACCAGCGACAGCAGCTGCGTACCGTTAGTCACATACTGGCCGAGGCGCACGCCGACCTCGCCGATCTGCCCGGACTCAGGCGCGCGGATCACGGCATTGTCCAGATCGATCTCGGCGAGCTTGAGCTGTGCTTGCGCCGCTTCCGCCTGCGCCTCCAGCCCGCCCTTACCGACATCCACCGTGCGGATATCCTGCCGGGCGATCTCGCCGGCCGCGTCCGCCTGGCGGACCTGCGCTTCCGCCTGGGCGAGTGCTGCCAGCGTCTGGTCGCGCTCGCGAATGGAAACGGAACCGTCGCGCACCAGGTCGTCAATGCGCGCCATATCCGCCTTCGCTCGCAAAAGCTGCGCGCGAGCGTTGGCGACACCGGCGGTCTGCGCTTGCAGTCCGGCGCTACGCGAGGCGCGAGCCTGCTCGCTATTGGCGAGAGCAGCCCGCTGGGCAGCCAGATTGGCACGCGCCTGCTCCACCCGTGCACGATATATGCGGTCGTCGATCCGCACCAGCACCTGGCCTGCGCGCACCTGTTCATAATCCTTGACCGCCACCTCGACCACATATCCGCTCACCTGCGGCGCAATCGCGGCGGTGCGTCCACGGACATAGGCGTTCTGCGTGCTCTCGGTTGAGCTTGCAAACGGCGGCAAATTCCAGGCGTAAAGAATCACCATGACAACCGCGACCGCCAGCAGGATAATCAAGATCGTCGCAGCCGCCCGCTTGGGAGCGGGATGCCAGCCCGGCGTGCGCGCGGGAGGGGATGCTGTGGCTGTAGTACTCACTTTGGTACTCATGTTGGGATTTCCGGCGTAGTTTTCCGTCGATGGCGGACGGCATGAAAAATGACCAAGTAACCGAGGTAGAGCGCAGTCGACAGCGCCAACAGCGCAACCAGCCGGAACACGTCGTTATAGGCCAGGATGCTGGCTTCCCCGGTCATCGCCTGAACCAGGAAAGCGCCGCCCTGCGCGGCGCGCAGCGTCGGATCGGAGACCACCTTGGCGATGGCCGCGCCGCCGCTGACAATGCGTGCCGCTACTTGCGGATCGGCCGCCAACAGGTGTTCCGACAGAGCCTGCGCATGCGCCCGCGCCGCAATCACCTGATAGCTCCCGAGCAGCGCAGACCCGCCGAGGCCGCCGATATTCTGGGTAATGCTGAACAGCACGACGAAGCTCACCAGATGGTCTGCTCCACGGCTGAACATGCGGATGAAGCCGTACAGCAGCGCCGGGCCGATGAAGAGCGTAGTACCGAAGGCAATCAGCGCCTGGCTCAAATACAGCTGCGGCGGGCGCGTCAAGTTGGTCGCGTTGCTGTCCATCCAGGCGCCAAGCGCAATCACCAGTGCCGCTGCAATCACCTGGTAAGGCAAGCGCTTTTCCGACAATGTGGCCGCCGCCGTCATCGTCCCCAGCACCATGGCTGCCGCGACGATTGCAAACAGCGTGCGCAGCTGATCGTTGGTAAGCCCGCCCGAGGTCAACAGTCCGACCGCACCGTAAGTCTGCTCGGCGAGCGCAAGCCGCACCAGCAGCGCGACGATCGCGAAGCGCACTATGTCGATACTGCCCAGCCAGCGCAGCTGCAGCAGCGGTTTTTTTCGGTGCCGCTCAACCAGGAAAGCAATGGCAAACAGCGGCACCGCTGCCGCCAGCGCCCAGCCGAGCCAGGGCGTATCCGTCCACCACAGCAGACGGCCCTCGCCCAGCACGCCGCAGACAAGCATGACCGCCGGCACCAGCAGCGCGATGGTAACCAGGTCGAGCGGCTGAAACGCCTTGCTGCGCTCGCTTGGCGGCAGAGGGAGGGCGGAAATGGCTGCCAGCGCAGCCAGGGCAATCGCCAGTTCGATCAAATGCAAGGTGCGCCAGTTATCGAGCGCCAGCATTTCGACCGGGATCAAGCGCGCAAGCGGCGTGCCCAGTTGCGGAATGCTGATGCCGATGACCAGGCCAAGAGGCCGCAGTTTTGCCGGAAAAGCCTGGAGCAGGTTGTAGATGGTGAGTGTAGTGAGCGCCGCGGCCGTCATGCCGCAAACCGCACGGATCAGCACTGCAGAAGCAAACCCGGGAGAGAGGAATTGCCACAAGCCGGCCAGCGCATAGGCGATCAGGAGTCCCTTGCTTACCGCTGGAATGCCGAACTGGGTACGCGCCTTGACCAAGGTCAGGTTGGCGCTCGCATTCATCGCCACATAGATCGCAGGCAACCAGCTTGCCTGTGCGACATATATTCCCATCGCACCAGACAGGTTGGCGACGTTGACATTAACCAGGGCATTGCCGAACGTTGCAGAAATACCCACCAGCAAGGCTACCGCAACGTAGCCGAGCCGGCGCCAGCCTGGATGCGTGGGCGCGTAAGGAGAACCGGGGAAGGCCGGCTGCTCTTCCGGCGCGAAGCGATAAGCGGGTTCGGGCGTGTCGCTCATGCCCGCTCCATCGCAACGAAAATGGGACAGATCGCCACATTGCCAGCGACGAATGCCTCTCCACTGTGTGAAAACTTGCGCATTTAACCGTCTCCCCCGACCAGCCACTGCAAGCCGCCCAGCCCCGAATTGGCGTTGAAGAAGGCTATCACGATTCCGCGATCCTGTGCGTCGCCGCCGGCGGCGTTTCCCGGCAATAATTCATGGTTAGGCATGGTCGGAACACAGCTTTCAACGGCAAGGGGATGACAGGAAAACCCGAACTTGCCGTGGTGCACGGCAGCCTGCGTATGGTCGCCGGACCGGACATGCCTGTCTTTTGATCTCGTGCGGCCATAGCGCAATCATGCGGCCGCTCCGCACGGCGGCGCCGGGAGCATGCAAAAAACACGGGTACAGCCGTCGCGCTATCGGCGCCGTTTCCGCACCGGCGGTTTCAGCACTTTCGCGATACGCGCGCACGTATCCGAAAGACGCATGCGGATGTCCCTCCTACTATCTTCCTCAAGCTGCCGCCAGAACTTCGTCAGGCGTCCCCACTCCGCCCACCACATTGAGGAATGTACACATGGTCAAGACTATCCAACGGGTTGCCGTCATCGGCACCGGCACCATCGGCGCCAGCTGGGCCGCCCTATTCCTGGCCCGCGGCCTGCACGTGACGGCCACCGACATCGCGCCCGGCGCCGAAGCCAGATTGCGCCAGTACATCGACCAGGCCTGGCCGGCGCTGATACGGATTGGCGTGGCCGACGGCGCCGACCGGAGCAAGCTGCGCTTCACGGCCGACATCGCCGACGCCGTCGCCGGCGCCGACCTGGTGCAGGAAAACGGTCCCGAGCGGCTCGATTTCAAGATCGCGCTGTACGAGCAGCTTGACAGCCTGCTGCCGGCCGACACGCTGATCGCCTCCAGCTCGTCCGGCCTGACCATGTCGGCGATCCAGGCCGGCTGCAAGCTGCATCCCGAGCGCTGCGTGATCGGCCACCCGTTCAATCCGCCGCACCTGATTCCGCTGGTCGAGATCGTCGGCGGCAAGCTGACGTCGGAAGCGACCATCGCGCGCGTGACGGCCTTCTACGACGGCCT
Organism: Collimonas sp. GW821-FHT07E08; assembly: GCF_059418905.1. Classification (NCBI taxonomy): domain Bacteria; kingdom Pseudomonadati; phylum Pseudomonadota; class Betaproteobacteria; order Burkholderiales; family Oxalobacteraceae; genus Collimonas; species Collimonas sp. GW821-FHT07E08. The sequence goes on from NZ_JBWKQR010000007.1 coordinate 175,928, forward strand.
GGGCAAGCGCACCGTCCGGCTGCACAAGGAAATGCCGGGTCACGTCGCCAACCGCCTGGCGGCGGCGCTATTCCGCGAAATCGTTTATCTCGTTTCCGAAGGCGTGCTCAGCGTGGCAGACGCCGACACCGCCGTCTGCTGGGGCCCAGGCCTGCGCTGGGGCGTGATGGGTCCGTCGCTGCTCTACCACCTCGGCGGCGGCGAAGGAGGCATTGAGCATTTCTTCGATCAGTTCTCGGGCCCCATGCAAGCCTGGTGGCAAGTTCTGGGCAACCCGGCGCTTACGCCGGAAATCAGAAAGAAAATGATCGACGGCGTAAAGGCGGAAGCGGACGGACGCTCACTCGGCGAGCTGGCCGAGCAGCGCGACGAAACGCTGCTGAGCCTGCTGGCCGCGCGCGCCAACGAATAAAGCCGGACCACGTCCAGGCTGGTGCGCCGGCCGGTACGTCAATTACCAGGAGCCCTGTTCCATGTCGCACTATGACAACCTGCTCTACCGCACGGCCGGCAATATAGCCTATATCTCGCTGAACCGCCCCACCGTGCTCAATGCACTCAACCAGGCCACCTTGGCCGAGCTGCTATCCGCCTTCGATGCGGCCGCGGCCGACGACGCCGTGCAGGGAGTGATCCTGAGCGGCGAAGGCAAGGCCTTCGCGGCCGGCGCCGACATCGGCGAACTGGCCTCGATCGGCGCCGTCGACGCCCAGCGCTTCACGCGCCAGGGCCAGTACGTGTTCGATCGCATCGAACGCCTCGGCAAGCCGGTCATCGCCGCCGTCAACGGCTACGCCTTCGGCGGCGGCTGCGAGCTGGCCATGGCTTGCACGCTGCGCGTCGCGTCGGAGCGGGCCGCGTTCGGCCAGCCGGAAGTCAGGCTAGGGGTGCTGCCCGGCTTCGGCGGCACACAGCGCCTGCCGCGCCTGGTCGGCGCCGGCCGCGCGCTGCAGATCATCCTGACCGCCGCCACCATCGATGCCCAGGAAGCCTGCCGCATCGGCCTGGTCAACGAGGTAGTCGCGGCCGATGGCCTGGTCGCGCGCGCCGAAGCCATCCTGCAGCAAATTGGCGCCAATGCTCCGCTGGCCGTGCGCCTGGCCGCCGAGGCGGTGCTGCGCGGCATGGACACGGCGCTGAACGACGGCCTGGCGCTCGAAAGCGCGCTGTTCGCCGTCTGCGCCGCCTCCGACGACAAGCGCGAAGGCACGGCTGCTTTCCTCGCCAAGCGTCCGCCGCAATTCACCGGCCGCTGACAGCGCACCGCGTCCTGGACCGGCGGCGCATCCACTCTCCCACTGAAAACGAGGATAACCATGAGTCATCTCCCTCCCGCCGGCGACGGCCTGCTGTATGTGCTCGACCTGAGCGGTGGCCGCATCCTGTCAGTCAGGCCCGACGGCAGCGACTGCAAGACCTTGGTGCGGAACTGCCGCCTGCCGGACGGCATTGCCATCGACACGGCCGCCGGCCACCTCTACTGGACCGACATGGGCGTGCCCAACATGGACGACGGCGCCATCGAACGCATCGACCTCGATGGCGGCAACCGCTGCACCATCATCCCGGCCGGCACTACGTTCACGCCCAAGCAACTGCAGCTGGACCGGCGCAACCGCAAGCTCTACTGGTGCGACCGTGAAGGGATGCGCGTCATGCGCGCCAATCTCGACGGCAGCGCCATCGAGACGCTGGTCCAGGCCGGCGAGGGCGCGGCCGACCGTACCGGCCAGGAGCGCTGGTGCGTCGGCATCGCAGTGGACGCCGAGCGCGGCCACATCTACTGGACACAGAAAGGCCCGGACGACGGCGACCGCGGCCGCATCTTCCGCGCCGGCATCGGCCTGCCGCCTGGCGAGCAGCCGGCCGCCCGTAGCGACATCGAACTGCTGTACGACGGCCTGCCGGAGCCGATCGACCTCGAACTGGACCTGCGCCGCCGCCTGCTGTACTGGACCGACCGCGGCAGCCCGCCGCGCGGCAACACGGTCAACTGCGCGCCGATGGACGCACCGGCGCACGGGCCGCGGCCGACACCGAAAATCCTGTTCACCCACCTGATGGAAGGCATAGGCATCGCGCTCGACCTCGACGGCGACCGCATGTTCATGACCGACCTCGGCGGCTCGGTCTACTCGGCCCGGCTCGATGGCTCGGATCGCAAGACGCTGCTCTACGCGCAGGGCAACCTGAGCGGGATCGCCTACGCGGAGGCGCGCTGAAGGCGCAGGGCGCGCGCCGACGCAAGAGAATGCAAAAAAAAATCGACCTCCCCCACTGCCGACGCCGCGCATGACGGCGAGATCGGCAGCGCTCGCCTTGACAGGCCCGGGCTGAAGCCCGGGCCTGGCCGCGTCGCGTTTTGTTCATCCAGCACACCGAGACCTCGGCCCGGCATCATCCGGCGCGCGTTCAAGCGCCGGGCCAAGCAACCGCCTCAGGCCTTCCGCCACGGCGGCAAATAAGGACGGCGCAATGTGTTTGCGAGGTACTCCAGCACGATCCTCGTCACTGTCCTATTTTGTCGCACTAATTGTCCGAAACAGTACTCCCGGTCCGATGCGGCCAGTGCGAGAATCAGCACGACAGCAGTTGAACCAACCCCTGCAGGTCATCTCACTTCATAGGGATACACCATGCGTCAGTGTCCACGAACTCTACCGCAGACCGCCCGGCCGTACCGCGTGGCTGGCGCTGTCAGCCGGCCCGCGACGGTGGCCGTGGCGGCCATCATGACCGACGGCGCCGGAGGTCTGCCATGATGCCGTGCGTGGCCGAACGCGCTTGCGGACAGCAAGACATCCTCGAAGCACGCTGCAACGACATGCGCATCCGCACCGGCAAGGGCCTGCGCGCCAACGCACGCGAACGGATCCAGGACGACCACGAGATCACCGCGCCGGGCATGCACGCGTCAGCCATCCTTACCTATCGCGGCGCCCACGGCGAGCCGCAGCAGATCAAAGTATCGGACCGCCACGTCTGCATCGTCCCGGCCGGACATACCCTCACCGCCGCATGGACTTCCGACGCCCAGATAACCAGCATCGCCGTCAAGCCCGCCTTCCTGGCCGCGCTGGCTCAGGCCAACGGCTATCACGACTGCCAGATGACCCCGCAGTACGCCTCGGTCGACCCCTTCATGTGGCACCTGGCGCGCTCGATCGAGCAGCAGATGCAGAGCCGGCGCGAACTGGAAAAATCCTACATCGAGTCGGTTGCCATCGTCATTGGCCAGCACCTGCTGTGCACCTACACCGACACCCAGGCGCCGTCAGTGATCCTGGGCGGACTGCCACGCTACAAAATCCGCCGCGCCGTCGATTACATCCGGGCCCACCATCAGGAAGACATCGGCTTCAAGGACATCGCCGACCAGCTCGACATGAGCCCCTATCACTTCGCCCGCATGTTCAAGCACTCGACACAGGAATCGCCGCACCAGTGCATCATGCGCTTCCGCATCGAGTCTGCCAAAAAGATGTTGATCGAAAGCGACAAGAGCATTGCCGACATCGCCTTCGAAGTCGGCTACAAGAGCCAGAGCTATTTCACAACCCGCTTCGCGCTGCTGGTAGGCGTCACGCCGGCCGCCTTCCGCGGCGCCCGTTAAGCGCCGGCTGCAGCGCCGGCATCGTGGCCAGGCCACTGGCCAAGGGCCTGGACGCCTTTTCACAAGCCCTTTTCACAAGCCCTTTTCACAAGCCCTTTTCACAAGCCCTTTTAACAAGCCCTTTTACAAGCCCGCGCAGCTTGGCGCCGCATGATTGCGACATGCGCGCACGAGAGCAGAAGACAGGCGGTTCGGCATGGGGGAGCATATGCCATCAGGGTTGCTGCCGCGGCAGCCTCGCCAGCAACTCTGCTCCCCCACTTGATCGCCGAACCAGAAGAGGAAATCCATGACCGCCACGCCGCAAGCCAGTTTGTTTTCCGGCCTCAAGGTCCTCGACCTGGCCAGTTTCATTGCCGGGCCAGCCGCCACCACCATCCTGTCCGACTTCGGCGCCGACGTGATCAAGGTCGAGCCGCCAGGCCTGGGCGATCCCTACCGCTATTTCTACATGACTCCGCCCAATCCGGCCTGCGAGAGCAACTACGCATGGCAGCTCACCAACCGCAACAAACGCAGTATTGCGTTAGACCTGAAGTCGCCGGCCGCGCGCCGCGTGCTGCGCCGGCTGGTGAAGTGGGCCGATGTGCTGGTGACGAATTTCCCGCCCAAGGTGCGCAAGTCGCTCGGCCTGACATACGAGGAACTGGCTCCGCACAACGACCGCCTGATCTATGCCGACATCACCGGTTACGGCCTGGACGGCCCCGAAGCGGACAAGCCAGGTTTTGACGTCACCGCATACTGGGCGCGCACCGGACTGATGGACGTGACCCACGACGCCGACAGTCCGCCGACGCTGCCCATCCCCGGCATCGGTGACCACGCGACCGCAGTGACGCTGTACTCGGCGATCGTCACCGGGTTATACCGGCGCACGCTGACCGGCAAGGGCGGTCATGTAACAACCTCGCTGATCGCCGAGGGCGCGTGGGCGGCGGCAGCCTGGATCGAGGGCGCGCTGAACGGCGCCAAGTTCGTCGAGCAGCACGACCGCAAACGCCCGGCTAACGCGCTGCTCAATCCTTACCGCAGCTCTGACAACCGCTGGCTGCTGCTGGTGGCCGCGCAGGAAAAGGATTGGCCGGGTTTCGTGCAGGCGCTGAGCCTGCCGCAGCTGTCGGACGATCCGCGCTTTGCCACCAAGCAGCTGCGGGTGCAGCACGCCGCCGACCTGGTGGCGCTGCTCGATCCGGTCTTCGCCAGCCAGCCGCTGGCGCACTGGCGCACCGTGCTCGATCAGGGCCGCGTCATTTTCGGCGTGGTTCAAACCTTCGACGAAATCGTGCGCGATCCGCAGATGATCGCCAACGATATCCTGGTGCCGCTGGAAGGGCCATACGGCGAGGCCTCGCACACCGTCAACAGCCCGATGCGGCTGGTGGACGTCCCGAAGGTGACGCCGCGCCTGGCGCCGGAACTGGGCCAGCACAGCATCGAAGTCTTGCAGGAACTAGCCTTCAGCGCGGCCGAGATCGCCGAGCTGAAATCGTCCGGCGCCGTCGTGGCCAAGTCTTGACGGCCTCGCCGCAATCCAGCCCTCCACCATTCTTTTGATACGGATCCCGCCATGCCATCGAACGACCACACCCAGCGCTCGCCCAAACCCCTGCCGCCGGCCAACGGCGATTTCTACTCGGTCAGCCAGACCCTGAGCGACGACGACAACGCTATCCGGCTGAAGGTCCGCGCCTTCATGGAAAGCGAAGTACAGCCGATCATCAACGACTACTGGGCCAGGGATGCATTCCCGTTCGAGCTGCTGCCAAAAATGCAGAAGCTAGGCATCGGCGGCTTGCCTTACCAAGGTTACGGCTGTCCTGGCAAAAGCATGATGCTGATGGGCTTCGTCATGATGGAGATGGCGCGCGTCGACGCCTCCATCTCGACCTTCTTCGGCGTGCACACGGGACTGGCGATGGGATCGATCTTCCTGTGCGGATCGGAAGAACAAAAAGCCAAATGGCTGCCGCCGATGGCCGCGCTCGACAAGATCGGCTCGTTTGGACTGACCGAACCGGAAACCGGCTCCGGCACCGCCGGCGGCCTGCAAACGACGGCCAAGCGCGATGGCGACGGCTGGATCCTGAACGGCCAGAAAAAATGGATAGGCAACGCGACCTGGGGCCAGTTGACCATCATCTGGGCCCGCGATGTCGATGACAATCAGGTCAAGGGTTTCATCGTCGAAAACGACGCCGCCGGATTTTCGGTGGAAAAAATCGTCACCAAGATGGCGCTGCGCGTGGTCCAGAACGGTTTGATCACGCTGCGCGATTGCCGCGTCCCGGATTCCCAGCACCTGCAAGGTGCGAACTCGTTCAAGGATACCGCCAGCGTGCTGCGCATGAGCCGCGCGGCCGTGGCCTGGGAGTCGGTGGGCTGCGCCACCGGGGCTTACGAGCATGCATTGCGCTACGCCCAGAAGCGCGAGCAGTTCGGCAAGCCGATCGCATCGTTCCAGCTGATCCAGGATTTATTGTTCCGCATGCTGGGCAACATCACGTCGACGCAGGCGCTGTGCCTGCGCCTGTCGCAGCTGCAGGAGCAAGGCATCATGAAGGATGAGCACGCGTCGCTGGCCAAAGGCATCTGCACGGTGCGCATGCGCGAGACGGTCGGCTGGGCACGCGAATTGCTGGGCGCCAATGGCATCTTGCTCGAACATCATATCGGCCGTTTCGTCGCTGACGCCGAGGCGCTGTATTCCTACGAAGGCACGCGCGAAATGAACAGCCTGATCGTAGGCAAGGCCGTCACCGGCTTCAGCGCCTTCGTCTGACCCGGCGCGGAACCGTTGCCGGCGGATCGCGGTTGCCCCGCCTGTCTGCAGACGCCGGAGCGTATATGATAGTCGCCAACAGTCATGATTGAGCTATCCACGAAGCGCGGACGGCGGTTCCGCATTCCGCGGCCGGCACCGGAGACAGGAGAACAGGCGTGGCGGAAGTCAAATACATCGGCTCGACGGAGCGCATCTATCCGGTCTATAAGCTCATTCCGCTGACGGCGCACCTGGCCGCCAACGACATCACGGCTGAACAGGCGCTGGCCGGCTCCGGCATTACGACGGCCCACTTGAGCGATCCCTATTTCTTTATTTCGCGGCAACAGGTCACCACCGTGTTCGACAATTTCCTGCGCCTGGCGCCGGGCCGGACCAGCCCGCTGGAACTGGGCGCCTCCTTCCACCTCACCGACTACGGCTTTTACAGCTACGCCCTGCTCAGCAGCGCCACCGTACGCGACGCCGTCAATTTCGGCCTCACCTATAGGGAACTGGCCACGCCCATCGTCGACCTCGAGCTCGACGAATCGGGCGGCGACGCCGTCTGGATCATCCGCGCCCTGCCGGACTTTACGCTGCACGAAGCGATGGAACGCTTCGTGCAGGAATACCAGAGCGGCATCCTGCTGTCGCTGCATAAAAGCGTATCGGGCAACGCCTTCCGGCTGAGCTCTGCCAGTTTCGCGTTCAGCGCGCCAGCCGGGGCCGCCCATTATCACAGCGTGCTGAACTGCCCTATCGAGTTCGACGCTGCAAGCACCGAGCTGCGCTTTGACAAGGCCTGGCTGGAGCGGCGTCCGCTGGGCTCCCACGTCATCACCTTTCAACTGGTACAGGATGCCTGCCACGACATGCTGGACCGCATCGACGGCGGGCGCGGCGTCGTCGGCCAGATTTACCGGCACTTGCTGAGCCAGTCGGGTCAATTCGCCTCGCTGGAAGAAATGGCGGTCCGGCTCGGCCTGCATTCGCGCACGCTGCGGCGCAAGATCATCAGCGAAGGATCGACGTATCAGAAAATCGTCGATGAGGTGAAGTTCAAGCTGGCGACCACCTACCTGACGCGCACCGAGATGACCCATGAATCGATCTCGGAGCGGCTAGGCTTCAGCGACGCGTCAAGCTTCCGCCGCGCCTTCAAGCGCTGGGCGCATGTGTCGCCGAATGAATTCAGGAAGCGGCCATAGCGCAGCATCCAACTTTCAATCAATACGTAAACAAAATAAAACCCCAGCCAAATCAATGGCTGGGGTTTTATTGTCGACGGAATATCTTCTATTCCACTTCAGAACGGAATATCGTCATCCATGTCCGAGAAGTTCGGCGCCGGACGCGAAGCCGGGGCCTGGCGGGCCGGAGCCGCCGGCGCGCTGGTGTTTTGCTGGCGTGCCGGCGGCGCGCTGCTGTAGTCGCCGCCGTCCATGGGCGCGCTGCCGCCTGCACCCTGGCGGCTGCCCAGCATCTGCATGGTGTCGGCGATGATTTCGGTGGTGTAGCGCTCAGCGCCGTCCTTGTCCTGCCACTTGCGCGTCTGCAGGCGGCCTTCGACGTAGATCTGCGAACCTTTTTTCAGGTACTGGCCGGCGATCTCCGCCAGCTTGCGGTAGAAGGTGATGCGGTGCCACTCGGTTAATTCTTTTTTCTCGCCGCTATTCTTGTCTTTCCAGCTTTCCGTGGTGGCAACGGCAATGTTGGTGACCGCTTCGCCGTTCGGCATGTAGCGTGTTTCCGGGTCGCGGCCGAGATTGCCGACGATGATGACTTTGTTGACCGATGCCATGTGATGCTCTCCTAAATACGAATATCTTGAAAAAATGCCTTGGAAATCATGCCGCCGCGGTGGTGGCCGTCCGGCCACGGCGCGGCAGATTTTTCATGCTGGATGCGATTATAAGCCAGCCGAGGGTCGCTGCCCCTCCTAAAATGAAAACCGCAGGAGCGCCGGCATGCTGTTTAAGCAATCCGCCTAGGGCGCCGCCACAGAACAAACCCAAGGCCTGCATGGTGTTGTACACGCCCAGCGCGGCGCCCTTGGCGGCCGGCGGCGCAATGCGCGACACCAGCGACGGCTGGCTGGCTTCCAGCACGTTGAAAGCGATGAAAAAACCCAGCAGCAGCACGACCAGCCACTGCCAGTGGATAGTTGCCATGGAGAATGTCAGCAGCAAGCCGAGTTGCACCGCAAACAACAAAGCCACGGCAGCCACCATCACTTGCTTCATCTTGCCTTGCTTCTCGCCGGCAAATACCGGCGGCAGCATCAGCACGAACGAAGCCAGCACTACCGGCAGGTAGATTTTCCAGTGCGACTCCAGCGGCAGGCCGGCGTATTTGACCAGCGCCGCCGGCATCACCACGAACATCGCCATTTGCGTCATGTGCAAGGCGAATACCCCGTAATTGAGCCGCATCAGCTCGCCATTGCGCAGGATCTCCGACCAAGCCACGCGCCGCGCCTTGACCAGCGGCGCCGCAGGCACCAGCCACACCACCACGGCAATCGCTGCCACCGACAGGATGCCGGTCATGGCGAAAATGCCGCCCATGCCCACCCATTCGTACAGCAGCGGCGAAATGATCAGCGACAAGGCAAAGGTCAGGCCGATGGAGCCGCCGACCAAGGCCATGGCCTTGGTGCGGTGCTCTTCCCTGGTGGAATCGGCGATGAAAGCGGTTACCGCCGCCGAAATGGCGCCCGCGCCCTGTATTGCGCGGCCGATGATGACCCAGTAGATATTGCCGGCAGCGGCGGCGATGAAAGAGCCCAGTGCAAACAGGATCAGTCCGATGACGATGATTTTCTTGCGGCCGTATTTGTCGGAAGCGACGCCGAACGGAATCTGCCCGAACGATTGCGCCAGGCCGTAGATGCCCATGGCGAGGCCGACCAGCGCGGCGCTGTCGCCGCCGGGCAGGGTTTTGGCGTGCACCGCGAACACTGGCAGGATCAGGAACAGGCCCAGCATGCGCAAGGCAAATATCGACGCCAGGGCGCCGCTGGCCTTGACTTCCGCGCGGCTCATGCCGCTGCCGGCATCGTTATCGAGAGAGGAGGAAGAACTATTCATATGGGGCATTACCGGATGACGAGTTAAGGCTGCACAACGACGAAGATCGCAACCCGTTATAGTATCAGGGAACGGATTCTCCGTAACCCGCATGGATATTAGGTCTAAGCAAAATTTGTCTAATACCGACGCGGGTTATGGTGATTTATTTGCGGGGCTTAGCGTCTTGTTATCTGGCAAATATTAGACACGTTTCCATATTGGAGTGTGCATGACTAACCACCCTACAAGACTAGTGCCTTGTACGATGGAGGGTGACCATCTCATTACTCTGGCATAAATTGAGTGCTACGAATTTGCTACAGCAAATGACTCGAGGCATAACTGGAGCTGTGCTTCAGTCTCATTCCACGCCGTGAACTATAGGATGGATTTCGCTGAGCCTGACGCCCATTGTTTGGGCAATAGTTGAGTGAAGAATGGAGGCGGAATGTGTCTAATATTTGTTTGATAGTAAAACTCTATGCCCCGAAAACAAATCAACGTATTACGCATAGATATTAGACAAATTCCTCGTAGACCTGCCGACCCATGCTATCTGCGCGGCGCCTCTGATTTTCTAAGAACTTAACAACCCCTGTTATCTGCACGGTGTATTTAAGATCTTAGTAAGAACTGTTTGCGGCAACACAAATTTGTTCGCCTGGGCCGTTTTATTAAAGCTAGAGCGTGCCGGTATTTTATGACTGCGTCACAGGTGTTTTGGCTAAGTAGGTAAGTGGTCCGTTGGGACTTGTCTGCGCGATATACGCCGCACACCATCCCGCCCCCCACAATTGGTTAGTATTAAAGGGGCTATTTTCAGAGTCCCACACCCATGCTTTCACTTGTTGCGTTGGATCGGAGGGGAAGCTACCCGCATAGAGGGCGAGTCTACCTTGCTGTGCCCTGAACGGCGCATTGGTCGACCATTTAATCCAACATTGGCCGCGCTCCTCATAAAGCTTGATGTCCCAAGTGTAAGTGCCGGTTCCGGTTACTGGCGCTACTTCTGCAATTGAAGGGGAACTCATAATGTTTCCTTTTGAAGTTGTGTCATGTCTATATGGCTTTTAAAAATCGGCCCCGTTTATTAAAGTGGGTTCTGGCCTCCACTATTGCCTCATGCCGATAGCGTCAACATTAAAAAATAAGCGGTATCCGCAAGAGAATTCATTTTCTTTGTTGTAGAGTTGGAAACAGCTGACAATTTCGCTGCGGATGATATGCGTATAAGTTCAGAACGCATGCTCTTCGCCAATGAAGGTCCAAGCGTCGGGCCATCGAGATATGGTCCATCGCCAATTGGAAAAGTGACTGAATATAATGACATTAAATTTCCGCATGGAAACTTAATTCAATTTAGGCGACTTTTCTAACTTTGCAAGGACCGGCTTTTGTGACTACGCGGCAGTAGTGTTTCTTGGGATTTCGGGCGGCAGCGGGGGTCATCCATCGGGTAGCGTACATCTAGTCTTGACGCCCCTGATCCAAACAGCGCGATTCCTTCGGCCATTCCGCGAGGTGGCGTGAGCCCGCCTGAACAGGAGAAATTACTGCCGCCCATCACCCTCGGGCATCGGGCGTTGACCGAGGAAGCTCACCATGTCCTGAGCATGGCACTTGACGGCGAAGATTTTCGATACGATAATTGAGCATCCACTTACTCAATAGAAGATATCAGACTATGGCTCGTCCCTTGAGCGAGGAGAAGCGTGATGCCCTGCTTGAAGCTGCTTCAGACCTCATCGCCCAACTCGGCACTGGCGCCTCTACAGCGAAGATCGCCAAGGCCGCCGGCGTGTCTGAGGGGACGCTGTTTACCTACTTTCCGTCGAAGGATGATCTCCTGAATGATCTGTTCGTTGAGATAGAAGGTGAGCTTGCGGAGACGATGCTGGCGCCATACCCGATCGAGGCGTCAGCACGTGACCGACTGTTCATCGTTTGGAGTCGGCTGATTGAGTGGGGACTGAATCACTCCACGGTGCGCAAGGCGTTGCTCCAGTTGAAAGTGTCGGACCGCGTGACGGCGCAGAGCCGCCAGCGCTGCCACGCCATGTTCCTCGACTCCCGCTCGATGGTCGAACAGTGTCTCGCGGGACATGCTGCGCCTGAGCGGATCGCTTTCTACATAGACACGATTCTGTTCGAGCTGGCGGACATCACCATGAACGCCATTGCGGCCAAGCCGAAGGAGCGTGAAGCGATTCAACAGGCTGGGTTCGACCTCTTTTGGAAAGGCTCTGCAGCCTGATTTTTTTGTCAATTAAATGAGTATGTAATCACTCATATAGGAGTTTATATGTCAGATCACCAAGGTTTTACTGATACAGATGTTCCTGATCAGTCAGGGAAGTGTTTCATCGTCACAGGTGCTAATGCGGGCGTTGGGTTCGAGCTGTCCAGGGTGCTGGCCGCACAGGGCGCCCGCGTGCTGATGGGCTGTCGCGAACGGGGTCGGGCTGAGGAAGCCTTGGCGCACATCCAGCGGCTGACGCCGAACGCCGACCTCGCCTGGTTGCCGCTGGACCTGGGCGACATCGAGAGCGTGCGTGCGGCCGTCGCACAGGCGTCGAAGGAGCCTCGCATTGATGCCCTCATCAACAACGCGGGCGTCATGAACCCGCCCCTGACGCTCACCAAGCAGGGATTCGAATCGCAGTTCGGGGTCAACCATCTCGGCGTGTTCGCGCTGACCTCGTTGCTGCTGCCCAAGTTGGCCAAGGCGCCGGGCTCACGCATCGTTGTCACATCCAGCATCGCGCATTTGAAGGCGAAGATCGACTGGGACGATCTCAATGCCGAGCGCAGCTACTCGAAGACCGACCGCTATGGCGCGAGCAAGCTGGCGAACGCGCTGTTCTTCTTCGAACTGGACCGGCGCCTGCGTGCGAGCAACATTCCCGTCACGGCCGTTGGCGTCCACCCCGGCGTGGCAAGCACCAGCCTTGGCAGGCACATGGGGCTAGCTCAGTTGGCAGGTCCCATCGTCGGCCTGTTGCTCAACAGTGCGGCCAAGGGCGCATGGCCGGCCTTGCTGGGCGCGACTGGCCACGTGAAGCCAGGCGGCTATTACGGCCCAATCGGCTTCGGAGGGATCAGGGGCGTCGCCGGAGAAGCCAAGCGCGCACCGCAGGCGACTGACCACGTACTTGCCCAGCGGCTTTGGGATGTCTCCGTCGCCATGACGGGGATCGACCCCGGACTGCCTACCGTCTGACCGCGTTACCTCTCTCCACCCAAACCCACCGATCTAGGGCGTCGGACAATAAACGAAGGAAACTGACATGACTGCAAAATTTGGAGCCACATCTACGACCGACGATGTTCTTGCAAGACTGGACCTGAAAGGCAAACGAGTTCTCGTCACGGGTACGTCGTCTGGACTGGGCATCGAGACATCTCGGGTACTCGTTGCTCACGGGGCTTATGTTGTGGGTGCGGCGCGCGATCTCGACAAAGCATATGCAGCAACCGGAGTCGTGCGCGCGGCCGCCGCCACGAGCGGTGGTTTCGAACTAATCAAGGTCGATCTCGGATCACTCGCGAGCGTCAGGGCTTGTACCGATAAATTATTGTTGAGGGCCGAGCCGTTCGATGCAGTCATCGCGAATGCGGGCGTCATGGCAACACTGCACGGACATACGGCCGATGGCTTCGAGACTCATATTGGAACTAACCATTTAGGCCATTTTGTCCTGCTGAACCGACTCGCGCCGTTGCTGCTCGCAGGTTCACGCGTCGTTGTGTTGTCATCCAACGCTCACCGAATGAGCGACATTGATCTGGAAGACCTGAACTTTGAGCGGCGAGCTTATAACCCGGTAGTCGCCTATGGACAGTCGAAGACGGCTAATGCGCTTTTTGCCGTCGAGTTCGACCGACGCTACAAGGATCGGGGCGTCCGCGCTGTCGCGGTGCATCCAGGCGTGATCAATACAGGTCTCACCCGCCACGTTGACATCGAGATGCTGAAGGGCTGGATGGCAGGCATCAACGCAGCCCGTGCACAGCAGGGCCTATCACCGTTCGAACCGAAATCGGTTCCTCAAGGCGCGGCAACTTCGGTCTGGGCGGCTTTCACGGCCTCCAGCGACGAGATCGGTGGCAGGTACTGCGAGGATTGCCATGTCTCGATTGAGTTCAAAGCGCCGCAGGACGATGGCGTCTCGGAAGGCTATCGCTCCTACGCCCGGAATGCAGCACGAGCAGGCGAACTGTGGCGCAAGAGCGAAGACCTTGTCGGCGAGCGCTATTGACCAATTAGCTGACTGAGTCACGAATACGTACTCACGTCACTCAAGGCGCACGCCATGCCACCTTCCATCGCACTGAGCGTAGAGTGGTGACGGACGCGGGTTCGATTCCCGCTGCCTCCACCAATAATTCATTTAAAATCAATAGCTTAAAAATATAGCGCCGTCATTAATTGAGGTGTTTTGGGGCTGATTGGGCTCCAGAATGACAACGTAATGACAGCATTTTTTTTATGATTGATTTGAAATGCCATCTAAAGCTTCCCAAGCTGATCTAGTTTTCTATATATGGCGTAGCTTTGCAGCCGATTCCCGCTCCGCAACCAGTCCAGACCATCGCAGATCTTGTAAATACTAGAGACTGAAAAGACTACGAGGTCTGACGATGGCTTAAAAGGTCTTCATTTTCGCTCAAAATTTACCCGAACTTGAGAGCTGCATCCGGTGCATCTATCTCATGCAGCTATTGGCCTATCCAATATCGACGTTATTCTCTACTGTGGTTGAATCCCATTATGGAGAGTGACAATGAATACAACCGTAAGAATTGACGAAACAGGCGTGCCAGAGGTCATGAAACTGGTCGCAACAGAATGCCAGCGACCTGGCGCTGGGGAAGTGTGGATTGAACACACAGCGATCGGTGTCAATCCGCTTGATGTTAGCCAGCGCGCCGGTCAGGCACCGCTCAAGCAGCTTCCTTCTGCGCTGGGTCTAGAAGGTGTAGGCAAGATTGCCGCCATTGGTCCTGGCGTGAGCGGTTTCGAACTTGGTGAACGGGTGGGATATATGATGGGGCCGCTCGGTGCATACGCTACTGGTCGACTTTATCCGGCCGAGCGGCTGATCAAGTTGCCCGATTCGATCAACGACGACGATGCTGCCGCGCTACTGTTCAAGGGCATTACCGCCGAATATTTGCTGAACTCGGTATATCCCGTAGGTAAAGGATCACGCATCGTCGTCTATGGTGCCTCAGGGGCGGTCGGGCAATTGATGGTGCCCTGGGCCAAGCATCTGGGCGCGCAGGTAATTGGTGTGGTGTCCAAAGAAACCAGTGTTGAGCGCGCTCGCCGTGTCGGCTGCGATGAGGTACTTGTCTTTGATGCAAACACTTTGGCTGCCAGCGTGGCTGAAATTACACAAGGTAAAAAGGCAGATGTGGTGTATGACGGTGTCGGCCGTGCGTCTTTTGAGGCGTCGCTCAATAGCCTGCGTCCCCGCGGAATGATGGTCTCATTCGGCATGACCACCGGCGCACCGCTGCCAGTCGAGATTTCGACTCTGAATGCCAAGGGTTCCTTGTTCCTGACAAGGCCGTCACTGGCGATCTATACCGCCGATACGCAGGAATATCAGCAACGTGCAGCCAAGGTATTGCAGGCTCATGCAGATTCGGTGATCAAACCAGCCGTGCGGCACACCTACGCGCTGACTGATGTAGCCAAGGCACATGCGTTGCTGCAAGAAGGTAAGAGCGAGGGAGCGGTTATACTGCATCCTTGACCAAGCTGCACCGCGCCTTCACCCGTTCCGGCGTGGTGGCGGTGCAAATTCATGAATCCATTCGACAACAAGTACAGCGATCAGATTTCCGCCCTCCTGGCGCTATATGAGGGCGGATCGTTCGTGGCTGCCAGCAGAATTCTCCAACGCCACCCTACCATCATCTCCAAGCGCATTTCAGAGTTGGAATCACGGCTCGGCGTTAGGCTTGTAGAACGAACTACGCGGCAGATCCACTTCACCGAAGCGGGCCTGCTATACGTCCAGCGGGCGGAGTCGGCGCGGGCTGTATTAGTGCATGCCGACGAAGAGGTGTCGGCCACTGCTCTGCAGGCAAGCGGCACGTTAAGGCTTGCCCTGCCGGCGGCGATGGGACGGATGTGGCTTGCGCCCCTGATCGCAGAATTTGTTCAACGGCATCCGGCTGTGTCAGTGTATGCCGAATATTCCGACCGATTCGTGGACATCGTGACCGAAGGTTTCGACGCTGCGATCCGGATTGGCGAGCTTCCCGATAGTCGGCTCAAAGCCACCCGATTGTGTGAAAATCATCGAATTCTTTGTGCTTCACCGCACTATCTCAAACACCGCGACACTCCCCGCACGCCATCAGATCTCTGCAATCACAACTGCCTTGGCTTCACTGGCCTTTCCTCGTTCCCAACGTGGAAGCTATACAAGGGGGCACAAAAAGAAACCATCACCGTTCGCGGTACCCTAGTCAGTAACGACAACGAGGCATTGCTCGCCGCAGCATTGCAAGGTGTCGGCATCCTCGCCGGCGGTGATTGGTTGATGAGCCGAGATTTGGCTAGCGGACGCTTGGTGCATGTCCTCCCTGACTGGAAGCTGGATACCCGCTCTGGGGTCTACTTTGTCCGACCTTCGGCGCGACATGCGCCCGCCAAAACTAAGATGTTCAAACAATGGATCGAGAAAAAGCTTGTGCCGCATCAACCGTGGCGAGCAGAGAAAGAAAATGGTTGAAGGCAGCCTGTGCGCTCAGGATAAAAATCTTCAGTTGTGCGGATCAATGGTTCCTGTGAAATGCCTCGTAGATCCCCGCATAAACATTGGCTGCGCAAGGTAGTCAGAATAAACTCAAAAATCCCGACCCTGATATAGTATCAGGTTGATCCGTTTGATATGGCATGGCCGCGCCCGGCAGCGATTCCCGCCAAGGGCCCGCGGCAAGCCTTCCAGACGTGAAAATTGCAATTCCAACAAGCCAACACGGCCTTAAACTCACGCTGAAAGCTGTAAATGGAAGAGATCCGCATCCGGGGTGCGCGTACGCATAACCTCAAGAACATCAATCTGGATTTACCGCGCAACAAACTGATCGTGATCACCGGCCTGTCCGGCTCCGGCAAGTCGTCGCTGGCGTTTGACACGCTGTATGCGGAAGGCCAGCGGCGCTACGTCGAATCGCTGTCGTCCTACGCCAGGCAATTCCTGCAGCTGATGGAGAAGCCGGATGTCGACCTGATCGAAGGCCTGTCGCCGGCGATTTCGATCGAACAGAAAGCCACCTCGCACAATCCGCGCTCCACCGTCGGCACCGTGACCGAGATTCACGACTACCTGCGCCTGCTGTACGCGCGGGTCGGCACGCCGTATTGCCCGGACCATCCAGAGAAGCCGCTGGCGGCGCAATCCGTGTCGCAGATGGTCGATGCGGTGCTGGCGATGCCGGACGACACCAAGCTGATGATCCTGGCGCCGGTGGTGGCCAACCGCAAGGGCGAACACGTCGACCTGTTCGAACAGATGCAGGCCCAGGGTTTCGTGCGCTTCCGCATCCAGAGCGGCACCGGCACCGCCAAGATTTACGAAGTCGACGACCTGCCCAAGCTGAAGAAAACCGAGAAGCACACTATCGATGTGGTGATCGACCGCCTGAAAGTCAAAGCCGACACCAAGCAGCGCCTGGCGGAAAGCTTCGAGACCGCATTGCGGCTGGCCGAAGGCCGCGCGATTGCGCTGGAAATGGACAGCGGCACCGAACACATGTATTCCAACAAGTTCGCTTGCCCGATCTGCGGCTATTCGCTGCAGGAACTGGAGCCGCGCCTGTTCTCTTTCAACAATCCGATGGGCGCCTGCCCGGAATGCGACGGCCTGGGCCACATCGAATTTTTCGATCCGAAACGCATCGTCGCCTTCCCTAACCTGTCGCTGGCCAGCGGCGCGGTCAAGGGCTGGGACCGGCGCAACCAGTTCTATTTCCAGATGCTGACCAGCATCGCGGCGCACTACGATTTCGACATCGACGTGCCGTTTGAAAAACTGCCGGAAAAGGCCCAGCAAGCCGTGCTGTACGGCTCCGGCCGGGAAACCATTCCGTTCAGCTATGTCAACGAACGCGGCCGCACGGTGATCAAGGAACACACCTTTGAAGGCGTGGTCAACAACCTGCAGCGCCGTTATCGCGAAACCGACTCGATGGCGGTCAAGGAAGAGCTGGCCAAGTTCATCAACGAAAAAGAATGCCCGTCCTGCCACGGCGCGCGGCTGCGGGTCGAAGCACGCTTCGTCAAGGTCGGCAACGGCAAGCAGGAAAGAGCCATTTACGAAATCGCGGCGACGCCGCTGCGCGAAACCCTGGCGTTCTTTGAAAAGCTCAAGCTGACCGGCGCCAAGAAAGAAATCGCCGACCGCATCATCAAGGAAATCGTCTCGCGCCTGACCTTCCTGAATAATGTCGGCCTCGATTACCTGTCGCTGGAACGCAGCGCCGACACCTTGTCAGGCGGCGAAGCGCAACGGATCCGGCTGGCCTCGCAGATCGGCTCCGGCCTGACCGGCGTGATGTACGTGCTGGACGAACCGTCGATCGGTTTGCACCAGCGCGACAACGACCGCTTGATCGAAACCCTGCGCCACCTGCGCGACATCGGCAACAGCGTGCTGGTGGTGGAGCACGATGAAGATGCGATCCGCACTGCCGACTATGTGGTCGACATGGGCTTGGGCGCGGGCGTGCACGGCGGCGAGGTGATTGCCGAAGGCACGCTGGACCAGATCCTCAAGAACAAGAAGTCGCTGACCGCAAAATACCTGAACGGCACGCTCAAGATCGCGGTGCCGAAAACGCGTACGCCGGCCGACCCCGAGCGCCAGTTCATCATCACCGGCGCCACCGGCAACAACCTGAAAAACGTCACGATGAACCTGCCGGTCGGCTTGCTGACCTGCGTTACCGGCGTTTCCGGTTCGGGCAAATCGACTTTGGTCAACGATACGCTGTACCACGCCGCCGCACGCCACCTGTACGGCTCGCAAGCCGAGCCGGCGGCACACGAATCGATCGGCGGCCTGGAACATTTCGACAAGGTGATTTCGGTCGACCAGGCTCCTATCGGCCGCACACCGCGTTCCAATCCTGCGACTTACACCGGCTTGTTTACACCGATCCGCGACCTGTTCTCGACCGTGCCGATGGCCAAGGAACGCGGCTACAACGCCGGCCGTTTCTCGTTCAACGTCAAGGGCGGCCGCTGCGAAGCCTGCCAGGGCGACGGCGTGATCAAGGTCGAGATGCACTTCCTGCCAGACGTGTATGTGCCTTGCGATGTGTGCCACGGCAAGCGCTACAACCGTGAAACGCTGGAAGTGCATTACAAGGGCAAGAGCATCACCGAGGTGCTGGGCATGACGGTGGAAGAAGCCTATGAATTCTTCAAGCCGGTGCCGGTCATCGCCCGCAAGCTGCATACGCTGCTCGATGTCGGCCTCGGCTACATCCGCCTTGGCCAGAGCGCGACCACCTTGTCCGGCGGCGAAGCGCAGCGGGTCAAGCTGTCGCTGGAGCTGTCGAAACGCGACACCGGCCGCACCCTGTATATCCTGGACGAACCGACTACCGGCCTGCACTTCCATGACATCGACCTGCTGCTGAAGGTGATCCATCGCCTGCGCAACCAGGGCAATACCGTGGTCATCATCGAACACAACCTGGATGTCATCAAGACCGCGGACTGGCTGATCGACCTCGGGCCGGAAGGCGGCGCCGGCGGCGGCCGCATCATCGCTACCGGCACGCCGGAGCAGGTGGCGGCAAACCCGGCCAGCGTTACCGGCAAATACCTGGGACCTTTACTGCAAAAAAAATAAACAGCCATTTCATATCGACAGCGGCCTTGGCCTGGGTGCGGCAGCACCCAGGCCCGCGCTTCGCCAATGGATGCGATAAACGAGATAACCATGTCTACCCACACCACTCCGGCGCTGTCCGCAGCGCAAATCGACGCCTTTGAAAAAGACGGTTACCTGATCCTGCCGCGCATGGTGCCGGCGGCGGATTGCCAACTGATGATCGCCACCGCCAATGCACACCTGGAGCAGGCGATAGCGCCGCTGGAATACGAAGCCGAAGTCGGCTATGCCGGCGCGCCGAAGTCGCTCGACAGCGCCGGCGGCCGCACCGCGCGCCGCTTGCGCAATGCCTACCAGCGCCACGGCAGCTATCGCGCCTGGGCCAGCAATCCGCAACTGGTGGCCATGCTGGAACTGCTGCTCGGCGAGCCGGTATGCCTCACCTTGTCGCACCATAACTGCGTGATGACCAAGCACCCGCATTTC
Organism: Collimonas sp. GW821-FHT07E08; assembly: GCF_059418905.1. NCBI lineage: Bacteria > Pseudomonadati > Pseudomonadota > Betaproteobacteria > Burkholderiales > Oxalobacteraceae > Collimonas > Collimonas sp. GW821-FHT07E08. The sequence goes on from NZ_JBWKQR010000007.1 coordinate 195,725, forward strand.
GGCACCGCCACCGGCTGGCATCGCGATATCCGCTACTGGTCGTTCCCGCGCAACGAGCTGATCTCGGTCTGGCTGGCGCTCGACAGCGAGAACCAGGACAACGGCGGCCTGCGCTTCATTCCCGGTTCGCACCGCTTCGACATCAAACCCGAGCAAATGGATGAGCTTGATTTCCTGCGCCCGGAAGTGGCGGCAAACCAGGCCTTGTTTGCGCAAGGGAAAGCAGTGGAACTGCAGCAGGGCGACGTGGTGTTTTTCCATAGCGGCCTGTTCCATGCCGCCGGACGGAACAATACCGAAGCGGTCAAGCAATCGGTGGTGTTTGCCTATCACGGGCAAAGCAACCAGCCGCTGCCCGGCAGCCGCTCCGCCGCTTCCGAAAATATCTTGCTGAGCCATTGAAGCTCGCCTTCAGCGTGCAGCCGCCATGCTGCGCATAGCCATCGTCGGCGGCGGCACCGCGGGAGCCGCCAGCGCCCTGTTCCTGGCCCGCGCCGGCCATCAGGTCACCTTGTTCGAACGCGTGGCGCAACCCACTGCGGTGGGCGCAGGCATCTTGCTGCAGCCGACCGGCATGCACGTGCTGGCGGCGCTCGGCCTGCTCGACACCATCCTTGAGCACGGCGCCCGCAACGACCGCCTGTTCGGCACCACGGCCGGCGGCCGCACCGTGCTGGATGTGCGCTATCGCCACCATGATCCGCAATCATTCGGCCTCGGCCTGCATCGCGGCGCCTTGTTTTCCGTGTTGTGGCAAGCGGTGCAGGCAGCGGGAATCGCAGTCCGCAGCGCGACCGACGTCATCCGCATCCAGCAGTCGGGCGGCAAGGCCTTGCTGTTTTCCCGCGACCCTGCGCCAGGCAGCATCGAGGCCCTCGCCGGCGAATTCGACTGCGCCGTCATCGCCGACGGCACCCGTTCGCAACTGCGGGCGGCGCTGGCGATTCCGCAAAAGGTCACGCCTTATCCCTGGGGTGCGTTGTGGGCGCTGGTGCCTGACGATGGCTTGACCCAAGGCGGGCTGCGCCAATGGTTCCGCCATGCGCACCAGATGCTGGGCCTGATGCCTACCGGCTTTGCGTATCGGCAAATGGAAAGGCCGATACTCAGCCTGTTCTGGAGCCTGCGCGCGGACCGCCTGCAGCATTGGCAGGAGCATGGGCTGGAGACGTGGAAGAAATCGGTGCTGGAACTGGCTCCGGTTGCCACGGTCCTGCAACATATACAAAGCCCGGAGCAGCTGACCTTTGCGCGTTATGCCGATGTGCAGATGCGGCACTGGCATGATGCGCGGGTAGTCTGCATCGGCGACTGCGCCCACGCCACCAGCCCGCAGCTGGGGCAAGGCGCCAACCTGGCGCTGGTCGATGCGATGACGCTGGCCGCCTGTTTTGCCGAGGCGCCGGTGGTGGAGCAAGCGCTGGCCCTGTATTCGCAGCGGCGGCGCGCGCATTTGCGTTATTACCAGGGCGCCAGCAAGCTGTTGACGCCCTTTTTCCAGTCCGATTCGCGCATCGCCAGCACCTTGCGCGATATCGCCCTGGGCCCGTTGTGCAGCATGCCCGTCGCGCGCCAGCAGATGGCGATGACGCTCAGCGGCAGCAAGACCGGCTGGTTGTTCGGCAAGCTGCGGCAACCGAAGTAGCTATCGCTGCCTCGGCCGCCGTCAGGCCGGGTGCAGGTGGCGCGCTCTCACCAGCGCTTCCGATTTGCGCTTTTGCAGCCAGATGGCGATGCCGGTAATCATGAACAATAGCGGCAGGAAACCGAGGAAGGCGACCAGCATCTTGCCCGGCAAGCCCATTATCTGGCCGGTATGCAAACCGTATTGCACGCCGATGAAGGTATCGCCGGCCGAACCTTTCAAGGGATCCAGCGAGCGCAGCACACGGCCGTCGGCGGCGTCGATAAATACCCGTACGCTGCCGCTGTCCTGGATATCGTCCGGCTTGCGCAGGCGGACCTGGTAAATGCCGTGTTTTTCGTCACGCGCGATGCGCGCCGGGGTGGCAAGCGGCAGGCTGGCTTGCGCCGAAGCCAGCGCCTGTTGCCAGCTGATCTGCCGCTTGTTCTCGGTAGCCAGCGATTTGGCGACTTCCTTGGGCGGCGGCGTCAGCGGCGACAGGCTGGAGACCAGCGGACGGGCAACGTCCGGCAGGTTCATCACGGCGCCGGTAAACGCGGTAATCACCAGCAGCACCCCGGCAACCAGGCCGACCGTACGATGCAAGTCATACATCAGGCGAAAACTGCCGGCGCCGCGCTTGATCGACAGCGCCTTGCCCCAGCCCTTGCGATGCCTGGGCCAGGCCAGCGCGAAGCCGATCAGCAGCGTCGCCAGCCATAACAGGCCGAGGCTGCCGGAAATGATGGCGCCGGGCTTGTCCAGCAGCAGGTAGCGATGCAGGCGGAACAGGAAAGGCATGAGGTTTTGCGGCGCCAGGCTGACCGCCTTGGTATTGCGCTCGCCGACCACGGCCGCCGTGACCGGATCGATAAACACCGTATCCACCGCCAGCTCGTCGCTCGGCTTGCGCGGCCGCAGTTTTGCCTCGAGCGGCGCGCCAACGTCCGGCCCCATCGAGAAAAAGGCCAGCCGCGCGTGCGGGTAATCTTGCTCGACCCGGGTCACCAAGGCATCGATCGGCTGCCGGTTGCCGCTGGGGCCGAGATGGTAGAACTGCGGATTGAGCCAGGCGTCGATGTCGTCGTTGAACGCCAGCGCGGCGCCGGTCAGGCCTGCCATGACAATATACAAAGACAGCAGCAAGCCGCTGTAGCGGTGCAGCTTGACCAGCCAATGACGTATTTCTTTTTTCACAATCACAAACCCGCTTACTCAAAGTCAAAGTTCGTATTGTAAATGTCGATTGAATGAGAATGGGTATTATTTCAAAAATCTTCGTCGCTGTTCTGGCTGGCGCTGCTCCAGGCTTGCAGCAAACGCCCTTCGGCGCGAGAGATGGCGTCGGCGGCGCCGCGCAAGACAACGATGTCTCCTGCCTGCAACACTGCTTCCGGCGTCGGCGCAATGCCGCTGCGGCCGCGCCGCAAGGCGGCGATCTCGGCGCCCATTTCCGGCAAGCCTAGCCAGGCCAGCGAGCGGCCGATGGCGCGCGCGCCTTCCGGCAAAGCCACCGAGTGCAGGCGCACCTGCAGGTGGTCGGCGGTATCCTGCGCATCGTCGATGCCGTGGAAAAACCCGCGCAGCGCGGCATAACGTTCGTCGCGCGTCGCCTGTACCCGGTGCACCACCCGGCGCAAGGGCACACCCAGCATGACCAGCGCGTGCGAGGCCAGCATCAGGCTGCCCTCCAGCGCTTCCGGCACCACTTCAGTGGCGCCGGCGGCGCGCAGCTGGTCGAGATCGGTGTCGTCGTAGCTGCGGACGATCACCGGCAGGGCCGGCGCCAGTTCGCTTACATGGTGCAATACCTTCAAGGCCGAGGGTGTGCTGGCGTAGGTGATCACCAGGGCGGCGGCGCGATGCACGCCGGCCGCCACCAGGCTTTCGCGGCGCGAAGCGTCGCCATAGGAGACATGCGCGCCGGCCGAGCGGGCGTCGCGCACGCGGTCGGGGTCGAGATCGAGCGCATGGTAATCGATGCCCTCTTCTTCCAGCAGCTTGGCCAGGCTCTGGCCGCTGCGGCCGAAGCCGGCAATGATCACGTGCTTCTTGGTGGCCATGGTGCGCGTCGCGATCTGGGTCAGGGCCAGCGACTGCATCATCCATTCGCTGGAAGACAGTTTCATCACGATGGCGTCGGATTTGGCCAGGATGAATGGCGCCGCCAGCATCGACAGCACCATCGACGCCAGGATCAGCTGGATCAGCAAGGGATCGACCAGCTGCAGGCCGCCGGCCTGGTTCAGCAGCACGAAGCCGAACTCCCCTGCCTGCGCCAGCGCCAGGCCGGTGCGCAACGCGACGCCGGTGGATGAGCGAAAGATTTTCGCCAGCGCCGCGATCAGCACGAACTTGAGGAACACCGGGCCGATCAGCAGCAGCAATACCAGCCACCAGTGTTCAATCACCAGGCGCAGGTTGAGCAGCATGCCGACGGTGATGAAGAACAGCCCCAGCAGCACGTCCCGGAACGATTTGATGTCTTCTTCCACCTGGTGCTTGTATTCGGTTTCCGAAATCAGCATGCCGGCAATGAACGCGCCCAGCGCCAGCGACAGGCCGGCGCGCTCGGTAATCCAGGCCGCGGCCAGCGTGATCAGCAGCAGGTTCAGCATGAACAGCTCCTGCGAACGGCGCCGCACCACGATCTGGAACCAGCGCCGCATCAGCTTCTGGCCGAAGAACAGCAGCAGCGCCAGCACCAGCACCGCCTTGCCGCTGGCCCAGGCCAGCGTCGCCAGCAGGTTGCCGTTATGCTCGGCCAGGGCCGGCACCACGATCAGCAAAGGCACCAGCGCCAGGTCCTGGAACAGCAGGATGCCGATGATGCGGCGGCCGTGCTCGCTTTCCAGCTCCATGCGTTCAGTCAGCAGCTTGGACACGATAGCCGTGGAAGACATGGTCAGCGCGCCGCCCAGGGCGAATGCGGCCTGCCAGCTGATATTGGTGAGCTGCGGCAGGATGACCGCCATCAGCCAGCTGAACAGCATGGTGGCGCCGATGGTCAATCCAACCTGCGCCATGCCCAGGCCGAACACGATATGCCGCATCGCCGTCAGTTTCGGCAGCGAAAACTCGAGGCCGATCGAAAACATCAGGAACACCACGCCGAATTCCGCCAGCGCGTGGGTGGTGGCGTTGTCTTCGGCAAAACCCAGCGCATGCGGGCCGATCAGGATGCCCACCGCCAGGTAGCCCAGCATCGGCGGCAAATGAAAGCTGCGAAAAGCCACCACGCCCAGTACGGCGGAGCCAAGCAGCAAGATTGTCAGTTCTAGTCCGGTAAGCATCATTAGGGATTAATTAAATCAATATCAACATTATGTTGCAGCAACGCTAATACGGGCCGAACTAAAGACAGATTAATTGAAGCCGATCGAGACTGGCAAGTTTTTTGCTTTAGGATTTCGTTTATACTTTCGGGATGAGTCTAACCGATACCAAAATTTTGTCCCAAACCCTGCCCAAGCCATTCGACGCCGGCCGTGCGCTGAAACTTGCTCGCAGCACCCTGCAAATCGAAGCCGATGCCATCATCGCCCTGAAGAACCGGATTTCCGACGACGTCAACGATCCTTTTGCCCAGGCGATTGCCTTGCTGCTCAATTGCAGCGGCCGGGTGGTTGTGTCGGGAATAGGAAAATCCGGCCATATCGCCCGCAAGATCGCCGCCACATTGGCTTCTACCGGCACTCCTGCCCTGTTCATCCATCCAGCCGAAGCGGCGCACGGCGACCTCGGCATGGTGACCGAGGACGATGCGTTCATCGCCATTTCGAATTCCGGCGAAACCGCCGAGCTGATGGCGATCGTGCCGATCATCAAGCGCATGGGCGCCAGCCTGATCGCGATGACCGGCAACCAGGACTCGGCGCTGGCGCAACTGGCCAATGTGCACCTGGATGTCAGGGTCGACCAGGAAGCCTGTCCGCTGAACCTGGCGCCGACCGCCAGCACCACCGCGACGCTGGCGATGGGCGACGCCCTGGCGGTGGCGCTGCTGGACGCGCGCGGCTTCCGCGAAGAAGATTTCGCCCGTTCCCATCCCGGCGGCGCGCTCGGACGGCGCCTGCTGACCCATGTGCGCGACGTCATGCGCAGCGGCGAAGCGATTCCGGCGGTGACCGCGGACGTATCGCTGTCGCTGGCGCTGCTGGAAATCACCCGCAAGGGCATCGCCATGACCGCCGTGGTGGATGAAAAATTCCATGCCATCGGCGTCTTTACCGATGGCGACCTGCGCCGGCTGATCGAACAGGTGCAGGATTTCACCAAGCTCACGATCGCCGACGTCATGCACGCCAACCCGCGCTCCATCGGCCCGGACCAGCTGGCGGTCGACGCGGTGCACATGATGGAGCAATTCCGCATCAACCAGCTGCTGGTCACCGACGCCGCCGGCATGCTGGTCGGCGCGCTGCATATCCATGACCTGACACGCGCCAAGGTAATCTGATGAATATCCAGGCCAAGCACGGCGAGACTGCCGATCTGACAGCGCGCGCAGCGCGGGTGCGCCTGATGATTTTCGACGTCGACGGCATCCTGACCGACGGCGGCCTGCTGTACGGCGCCGACGGCGAACAGCTCAAGCGCTTTAACGCGCTCGACGGCCACGGCATCAAGCAGCTGCAGCAGAGCGGCGTCGCCACCGCCATCATCAGCGCGCGGCAGTCGGCGATTGTCAGCCGCCGCGCCGGCGACCTCGGCATCGCCCACGTGCAGCAGGGCGTGCATGACAAGCATGCGGCGTTTGTCAGATTGCTCGCACAGCTGGGACTGGCGCCGGATGCCTGCGGCTTTATCGGCGACGATGTGATCGACTTGCCGATCCTGTCGCAGGTCGGCCTTGCGGTCAGCGTTCCCAACGGCCATCCCGATGTCCGCAGCCGCGTCCACTATGTCACCCAGGCCGGCGGCGGCCACGGCGCCGCGCGTGAGATCTGCGACCTGATCATGCAAGCGCAAAATACCTACGCAGCGACGCTGGCGTCGTACCTGCGCACCACACCGCAGGGCATTGCATGAAAAACCTGCGCTCCACCTACCGCTTTCGCTTCCTGCTGCTGCTGATATTGTTCATCTTGCTGGCGCTCGGCAGTTTCTGGCTGGTGCAGGTGATGCACCAGAATACCGAAGACCTGCTGCCGAAAGCGGCGCGCACCGAACCCGATTATTTCGTCGAGCATTTCAATTACGTGCAGATGTCGCCCACCGGGCAGCCGCGCTACAACATTTCCGGCGACCGGCTGACCCATAATCCAGGCGACGATTCGTTCGATGTGCAAAAGCCGCTGATCCACAGCCTGGACAAGGAAAAGCCGCCGATGAACCTGCGCGCCGACCGCGGCAAGATCGAAGACAACAACAGCAAGGTGCATCTGTACGGCGACGTCAATGCGGACCGGCCGAAGACGCCGCAGGCCGACAATTTCCACCTGAAATCCGAATACCTGCTGCTGCTGCCCGACGACGACGTCATGCAGTCCGACAAACCGGTGGAGCTCACGCTGGGACAATCGGTATTGCATGGCACCGGCATGGATTTCAATAATTCCACGCGTGTACTGAAACTGTTCAGCAAGGTCCACGGCGTGTTTCCGCCCAAACCTCGCTGATCCAGGCAAACAGGCCATTTTATGCACACCGTTCTATCCTTTACCCAGGATTTTTCATGAAACGAATATTTTTCATATCCCTGCTGTTGCTTAGCGCCATAGGCGTGGCGCATGCAGAAAAAGCAGACTCCGAAAAACCGACGCTGATCGATTCCGACCAGCTCACCTATGACGACGTCAAGCAGGTCAATGTCGCTACCGGCAACGTGGTGCTGACGCGCGGTACGCTGCTGATGAAAGCCGACCGCGTGGTGGTGACTACCGATCCGTCCGGCTACCAGTTCGCCACCCTGTACGCAGATCCCGGCAAGCTCGCTACGTTCAAGCAAAAACGCGACGGCGGCCCGGACCTGTGGATCGACGGCCATGCCGAACGTATCGAATACGACGGCAAGACTGAAATCACCAAGCTGTTTTCCAAGGCGCAGATGCGCCGCCTGCAAGGCGACAAGCCGACCGACGAAGTGAACGGCGAATTCATTTCCTATGACAGCCGCACCGAATTCTATTCGGTCAACAATACCGTCAACGGCAATAGCCAGGCTGGCGCCGGACGCATACGCGCCGTCATCCAGCCGCGCCCGAAAGCTCCGCAATGACCGCTCCCAGCACCCTGATCGTCAAAGGCCTGCAGAAAAGCTACGGCGCGCGCCAGGTAGTCCACGATGTGTCGCTGACAGTGCATTGCGGCGAAGTGGTCGGCCTGCTGGGCCCCAACGGCGCCGGCAAGACTACCTCGTTCTACATGATCGTCGGCCTGGTGCCGTCGGACGGCGGCGAGATCGACCTCGACGGCGTCGACATTTCGCGCTTGCCTATCCACCGGCGCGCGGTGCTCGGCCTGTCGTACCTGCCGCAAGAGGCATCGGTGTTCCGCAAGCTGACGGTGGAAGACAATATCCGCGCCGTGCTGGAACTGCAGCGTCCCAACGGCAAGCCGCTCACCAAGGCTCAAATCGACGAGCAGCTGCAGAAGCTGCTGCACGAACTGCAAATCGAAAAGCTGCGTGAAAACCAGGCGCTGTCGTTGTCGGGCGGTGAACGCCGGCGGGTCGAAATCGCCCGCGCGCTGGCCACCAATCCCCGCTTCGTCCTGCTGGATGAACCGTTTGCCGGGATCGACCCGATCGCCGTGATCGAGATCCAGCGCATCGTCCGCTTCCTCAAGGAACGCGGCATAGGCGTGCTGATCACCGACCACAATGTGCGCGAAACACTAGGCATCTGCGATCGCGCCTACATCATCAACCAGGGCAGCGTGCTGGCCAGCGGCAGTCCGGACGACATCATCGCCGACGAGTCGGTGCGGCGCGTATACCTGGGCGAGCATTTCCGCATGTAGCTTCATCGAGACATGCCCGAACGGTCGGGGACAAGGGAATGCGCCGCGCTGCCGCGGCAGCTTGCCCCGGATAAAGAAATACCAGTGAATTGTCTGCACGGAAGCCATGAAACAATCACTCCAGCTACGCACCTCGCAGCATCTTGCGCTGACACCCCAGTTGCAGCAGTCTATCAGGCTGCTGCAATTGTCCACGCTCGAACTGCACCAGGAGCTGGAACAAATCCTGTCGGACAATCCGCTGCTGGAGCGGGTCGACGACCCGCTCGACAATTCCGTACGCTTGCTGGCGGACGGCGCCATCAGCGGCACCACGTCGACCATGGATGCCCCGGTGGGCGACAGCGAAGTGAGCAGCTCGCCGAGCGAAAGCGAAACCGGACTGGACACGCCGCCGGCGGCCGAGAGCGGCCCGGAAAGCGGCGACGGCGAGTGGAGTTTCGACGATGTCGCGCGCAGCTCAAAAACCCCGGATGACGAAGATGCGCGGCCGCAGCTGGAAGCCCATGAATCCACCTTGCGCGAACATCTGCTGCAGCAGATGCGCGAGACGCTGCACGACATGCGCGACCGCGCCCTGGTCGAACTAACCATCGATGCGCTCGACGACAACGGCTATCTGGAAGAATCGCTGGAAGAAATCCTGGAGCGCCTGCCGCCGGAACTGGAAATCGCCATCGAGGAATTATCGACGGCGCTGAAGATGGTGCAGAGTTTCGACCCGGCAGGCGTCGGCGCCCGCAATGCGGCGGAATGCCTGAGCTTGCAGATCAAGCGTTTTATCAAAGTGCCATTTGTCACGCGCCGGCTTGCATTGGCGATTGTGCAAGACCACCTGATGCTTTTTGCGCAACGCGATTTCAATAAAATCAAGAAGGCGCTCGATTGCGACGACGAAGACCTGCGCGAGGCGCAGGCGGTCATCAAGCAATGCAATCCGCACCCTGGCGCGCCGTTCGCCGCCAACACCTCCGACTACGTCGTGCCCGACGTGATCGTCAGGCGCAGCAAGCAAGGCTGGCAGGTCATGCTCAACAATGACGTCATGCCAAGGCTCAGGGTGAATGTCCTGTATGCCAACATTCTGAAGCAAAGCAAGGGCGACGGCGCGCTCACTTCGCAGCTGCAGGAAGCCAAGTGGCTGATCAAGAATATGCGGCAGCGCTTCGACACCATCCTGCGCGTGGCGCAAGCCATCGTGGAACGCCAGAGGAATTTCTTTTCGCACGGCGCGGTGGCCATGCGGCCGCTTGTGTTGCGTGAAATAGCTGATACACTGGGACTACACGAGAGTACTATTTCTCGTGTAACCACTCAGAAATACATGCTCACTCCCCACGGGATGTTTGAACTGAAGTATTTCTTCGGCAGCCATGTTGCTACTGAGGCAGGTGGAGAGGCTTCCTCAACGGCAATCAGGGCACTCATTAAGCAATTGATAGGAGCGGAAGATACAAAAAATCCTTTCTCTGACAGCAAGATTGCCGACATGCTTGCGGAACAAGGTATGGTGGTAGCCCGCCGCACCGTCGCAAAATATCGCGAAGCACTGAAAATTCCGTCTGTTAATTTACGCAAGGCCTTGTAGTTCTTTTGGTTTGATTGTAAAGCTTACCCTTGCTGTGTCCAGACGAAGCGGGTTTCATTGGTTCTTGCCAGGACTGTCTGTTTTCGGACCGTCCGCCTAAAGATCCTGCGTATCCGGCTCCGGACCGCCAGCAATATTCTTGATAGGAGCGCTGTATGAACTTCACCATCAGTGGGCATCACCTCGAGTTAACCCCTGCCATTCGCGAATACGTACAAAGCAAACTAGAGCGTATCAAACGCCATTTCGACCAGGTCATCGATATCAGCGTGATCCTGACGGTCGACAAGATTACTGAAAAAGAAAAACGCCAGAAAGCGGAAATCAACCTGCGCGTAAAAGGAAAAGATTTGCATGCCGAAAGCATTGCCCACGATCTTTACGCCGCCATCGACGCCCTGATCGACAAACTCGATCGCCAGGTGATCAAATACAAGGACAAGATGCAAGACCACCAGCACGATGCGATCAAGCACCTGCCGGAAGAACTCCCCGCCGCGACCTGATCCGGCCTGCGCGAGCCGTGTGGCTCGCGCCAATAAATGAACAAGGGCGCAGTCAATGCGCCCTTTGTTATTATCAAACCATATTATTGTTTATCGCTGCGGCGCGTCCTTATTTCAATGCGCCGAACACCTTGCCGATAATCGCGCTGCCGGCGCCGACCGGATCCTGCCGTATCGCTTTCTCTTCGTCGCCGATGATGGTGTACAGGCCGTCCAGCGCACGCTGCGTGACGTAACCTTCAACGGTGCTTTGCTGGGCCGGCACCATGCCGGTCTTGCCGACTTGCCCCATGACCGAATTGTATTGCGCCGACAAGCCGTTGCGGTCGGTCACGCCTTTGACGATAGGCAGGAATTTCTGGCCCAGTTGCGCCGAAGTCTTTGACTTGAAGAAGTCAGTCACCGAAGTATCGCCGCCGGTCAGGATGTTTTTTGCATCCGTCACCGACATCGATTTCACTGCATTCAACAGCAGCGGCTTGGCCAGCGGCACTGCCTGTTCCGCGGCATGGTTCATCGACACTACCAGGTCGTCCAGTTTCTGTCCCTGGCCGGTCATCCTCAAGAGCGGCATGGCTTTATCGAGCACGCTGGGCAAGCCGATCTTGACCTTGTCGTTGTTCAGGAAGCCATTCTCGACGCCCAGTTTGGACACCGCGACATCCGCGCCTTTTTGCAGCGCGGCTTTCAGGCCGCTGCTGGCGTCCTGGTTGCTCAAGTCGCTTAAGGACAAGGCAAGCGCGGCGGAAGCGGTTACTGCCAGGGTCAGGGTCACTGCTGTTTGGTATACGCGACGCATAACGGTCCTCATGAAATGATTGGATAACGACAAAGTCTACCCTAACTTGTTGCGTTTTGATCAAGGGATCGGAAATCCCTTCGGTGCGCATGTCAAAGATGGCCTTCGTCTACCAGGAACAAACGCCGGTGCTCGCGTATCGCATAACGGTCGGTCATGCCGGCGATGTAATCGGCGATCGCGCGCGCCTGCGGGCTTGCTCCTGCCGTGCCGGGCTGGCCCAGCTGATAGTCGGGCGGCAGCAAGGTCGGCTCGGCGCTGAAACAGGCATACAGTTCGGCGACGATGCGGCGCGCCTTGGCCGTCATGCGATTGACCAGGTAGTGGCGGTACAGGTTTTCGCGCAAGAAGCGCTTCAGCAGCGCGGCCTGTTGCGCCATGCCATCGGAAAATGCAATAAGAGGCGGCGCATTGCGCACGTCGTCGACGCTCTGCAGGCGAGCATCCAGGATGCACTGCTGCGAGGTCTGGATCAGATCGGTGATCAAGGCGTTGATCATGCGCCGCACCGTTTCATTGATCGCTCGGCGCCCGCCGAGGCCAGGGTACAGCCGCTCGACCTCGCGGCTGTGGGTTGCATAAAAATCTATCTGGTTCATCTGCTCCAGCGTCAGCAGGCCCGAACGCAATCCGTCGTCGACATCGTGGTTGTTGTAGGCAATCTCGTCGGCCAGGTTGGCGACTTGCGCCTCCAGGCTCGGCTGCTTGCGTTGGATGAAGCGTTCGCCGATATCGCCCAGTTTCTTGGCGTTGGCCAGCGAACAGTGCTTCAGGATGCCCTCGCGGGTTTCGAACATCAGGTTCAAGCCGTCAAAAGCGCCGTAGCGCTGCTCCAGCTTGTCGACCACCCGCAGGCTCTGCAGGTTGTGTTCGAAGCCGCCATGCGCCTCCATGCAGTCATTCAAGGCATCCTGGCCGGCATGGCCGAATGGCGTGTGCCCGAGGTCGTGGGCCAGTGAAATCGCCTCAACCAGGTCTTCGTTCAGCTGCAGGTTGCGCGCAATCGAACGGGCGATTTGCGCCACTTCAATGCTGTGGGTCAGGCGGGTACGGAACAGGTCGCCCTCATGGTTGACGAAAACCTGGGTCTTGTATTCCAGCCGGCGGAACGCGGTGCAATGGATGATGCGGTCGCGGTCGCGCTGGAAATCGCTGCGGGCGCTGGGCGGCGCTTCCTCGAACAGGCGTCCTCGCGACAGCGCAGAATGTGCGGCATAGGGAGCGAGAGGCTGAGCGAGAAGCGCGTCCGGGTTCATCGCGGCAAGTCTCCCGAGGCTAGCTGCTGCAGTGTCGCCAGCAGCGCTTCTTGCGGCACGCCGGTGACCAGATGGCCGCCCAAGGGGTTCATCAGGATGAACTTGATCTGGCCGTCTTCGTTCTTTTTGTCGACCTGCATCAGCTCCAGCCAGCGCTGGGCGCCGAGGTTGGGCGCCTCGGTCGGCAGGCCGGCGGCGCGCACCAGCGCACTGACGCGTTCCTTGTCGACGGCGCTGATGCGCCCGAGCCGGTGCGACAGGTCGGCCGCCATCACCATGCCGCAACCAACCGCTTCGCCATGCAGCCATTTGCCGTAGCCCAGGCCGGATTCGATCGCATGGCCGAAGGTATGGCCGAAATTCAGGATGGCGCGCAAGCCGCCTTCGCGTTCGTCTTGCCTGACCACGTCGGCTTTCAGTTCGCAGGAGCGGCGGATGGCGTAAGCCAAGGCAACGTTATCGCGCGCCATGAGCTTGCCGATATTGCCCTCTATCCATTTGAAGAATTCGGCGTCGATCACCGCGCCGTATTTGATCACTTCCGCCAGCCCCGCCGACAGCTCGCGCTCCGGCAGGCTGTGCAAGGTCATGGTATCGGCGATCACTGCCTGCGGCTGGTAGAACGCGCCGATCATGTTTTTGCCGAGCGGATGGTTGATGCCGGTCTTGCCGCCCACCGAGGAATCGACCTGCGCCAGCAGGGTGGTCGGGATCTGCACGAACGGCACGCCGCGCATGTAGGCCGAAGCAGCGAAACCGGTAAGGTCGCCGATCACGCCGCCGCCCAGGGCGATCAAGGTCGTCTTGCGGCCGCATTTTGCGCTCAGCAGCCGATCGAAGATCTGCATCAGGCTGGCCCAGTTCTTTTCTTCTTCGCCATCCGGCAATACGATTTCCAGCACGCTCTTGCCGGCGTCTTTCAACGCCTGGCTAAACCCTTGCAGGTACAGCGGCGCGACGGTAGTGTTGGTCACCACGGCGACCTGCTTGCCGATGATCAGACGCGCAATCCGCTCACGGTCGTTCAGCAGCGACGGTCCGATCTCGATCGGGTAGCTGCGCTCGCCCAGTTCTACCTGGAGCGTGATGGTCGGCGCCGGGGCCGGAGGGGGCGACTGCTGGTTCATGGAAGAATTTGCTGAAATAGGGGTGATAGCGCCAGCCTGGCTAACCGTGCCCGATCCTGCTTCAGGCTCGTCGGGCAGCAGTTCCAGCTGGCTCAGGATACTGTGTACCAGGAATTGTACGTTAGGTCGGCCAGTGTCGATGACAATGTCGGCCACGTCGCGATAATACGGCTCTCGCTGCCGTGACAGTTCTTCCAGGCGTCGGCGCGGATCGGCTGTTTGCAATAGCGGCCGGTTCTTGTCGCGGCTGGTGCGCTGCAGGATGTTGTGGATGCTGGCACGCAAGTAAATCACGGTGCCGCGGTTTTTCAGGTATTCGCGGTTTTCCGGCCGCATGACAGCGCCGCCGCCGGTGGCCAGCACGATGCCGCGCCTGCCGCTGAGGTCGCGTATCACTTCCGTCTCGCGCTGGCGGAAGCTCTCTTCGCCTTCTATCTCGAAAATCAAAGGAATCGAGACGCCGGTACGCGCCTCGATTTCGTGATCCGAATCAATGAATAGCTTGTTGAGTTTTTTTGCCAGAGCGCGGCCAACCGTAGTCTTGCCCGCGCCCATCAGGCCTACCAGAAAGATATTGCCTGTGTACCGCACCATTTCACCACTCAACCTTTTGCTCAAAATACAGACACCGGCGCCAGGCCGGTGTCTTCTGTGCAATTAATGCCCAGCGAGCCGGTCGATGACGATTTTCGGTGTCAGGAAAATCAATAATTCAGTTCGTTTGTTAACAACTGCCGTTTGTTTGAAAAGATAACCCAGAACCGGAATATCTCCAAGCAGTGGCACTTTAGTAATATCGTTTGAAATCGTCTGGGTATAAATACCGCCAATCACCACCGTCCCGCCATTTTCAACCTGGACCTGGGTCTGGACATGCTTGGTATTGATAGCCACACCGCCTGGAACCGTGGCGCCGACGCTGTCATTCGTCACATCTACTGTCAAAATGACATTGCCGTCAGGAGTGATTTGCGGCACAACTTCCAGTTTCAGGTTAGCTTTCTTGAACTCAACCGATGTGGCTCCGCTGCTGGTGGCATTTTGGTATGGAATTTCAACACCTTGTTCAATCAGAGCCTTCTGCTGGTCAGCCGTGACAACGCGCGGACTGGAAATGATCTTGCCTTGCCCGTCCGCTTCCAGCGCCGACAACTCCAGGCTGATGAATTTCGATGCAGCGGAATTGAACAGAGTCAAAGCCAGCGAACCTGCCGTGCCAGTGCTAGGATTGGCCGGCAAATTCACCGAATTTCCTCCTATGATTGGAAGCGTGCCAGTCGACGCCGTCGCGGTTTGAGTGCCGCCTGCAGTGACATTTTTGCCATTAAAGCCAAAACCAAGCTTGGCGCCGAGATTACGGCTAAAGCCATCATTCGCTTCCACCATGCGGGCTTCGATCAAGACCTGTCTCGATGCGATATCGATCTTTTGCACAAGATTGCGGATATTCTGCAGAATGGTCGGCGTATCGGTAACGAACAATTGGTTAGTGCGAGGATCGATCACAGCACTGCCACGATTTGACAGAATGCTATTTTTCTTGCCCCCACTGCCGGCATCATCAATCCCGAACACTTTCTTGAAGGCTTCAGCTTTCTGATAATTCAATTGGAAGGACTCTGTGCGCAGAGGCTCCAGTTCGGCGATTTGCGAACGCTGCTCAAGTTCCAGTTTTTCTTTAGTCAGCAATTCGTCTTTCGGTGCGATCCAGATGACAGAACCGTTCTTGCGCATGTCCAGACCTTTGGCCTGCATCACGATATCCAAAGCCTGGTCCCAAGGAACATCTTTAAGGCGCAGGGTCAGGTTGCCGCCGACGGTATCGCTGGTAATGATGTTCAGGCCGGTAAAGTCAGCAATCACCTGCAGCACCGAACGCACTTCCACGTTCTGGAAATTCAGGGAAAGCTTGTCGCCGCGATATCCCTGCGCGCCCTGTGCCAGCTTGTTCGGGTCTTCCTTGATCGGTTTGACTTCGATCACCAGCTGGCTGTCGCTTTGGTAAGCGCTCTGCTCCCAAAGACCTTTCGGCTCGATGATCATGCGTACATTTTCACCTTGCGTGACGGTAGTGATGGTTTTGACCGGAGTACCAAAATCACCGACATCAAGCTTGCGGCGCAAGACATCCGGCAAGCTGGTTTTCAAGAAATCCACCACAATTGTCTGGCCTTGCTGGCGGACGTCGACACCAACCTGGGTATTCGGCAGGTCAATCACAACTCGGCCTTCACCCGCGGTGCCGCGACGGAAATCGATATCGCGCAGGGCGGGTTTCCCGTTCAGCAATGCTGCAGGGGCTGGCGCCGCGGCCACAGGTGCAGCTGCGGCTGCCGCGGGACGTACCGGCATGCCGGCAGCATTGACCGGCGTCGCCAGGCCGCCAGAACCGTCGATGGTGACGATCAGGGAATTGCCGTCCATCGCGGTAGCGTACGACAAAGAACGTTTCAGGTTGAACACCAGGCGTGAGCGGTCGTCAGCTTGCGCCACCACCACATTGCGCACGTCGCCCATGCTGATGTCTTGCGATGTCTTGCCGGTAGCATTGCCAACCCCGATGAAATCGAAAGCGATGCGCGCCGGGCTGATCACGGCAAACGCCGTCGGCTGCGTAGCCAGCGGACGCTTGAAGCTGATCTTGACAATGACATTGCTGCCTTGCTGGTTAGCGTTGATCGAAGTGATCGCATTATCTTCCGCCGCCATTGCCGGCGCCCCTGATACCAGCAAACACAGCAGCGCACCTAACATCAAGGCTTTTTGCCGAACCACGCTCAGCCGGCTCACGCTCAGGTTAACGAATTTTTTTCCTGCTGCAATCATTTTGTGCTCTCCTGCAACGCTAACTTGGCTTCGCGCTCGACCCATTCGCCGGACGCATCTTGTACGATTTCTTTCAAAATTACCTCGGACTCAGTGATACCGGTGACCATGCCGAAATTCTGCCCTATGTAATTCCCCACTTTGGCCTGGAACACGGTCTTGTCGACTTGCAGCAAGACATAGCTCAAACCCACTTTTTGCAACGTCCCCACCATCTTGATGGTGTCCAGCGGATAGTTTTCCAGCGTTTCACGGCGCCGGTCCATATTCGGCTTCAGGCCGTTAGACTTGCCTTGCAGCTTGGCCAGCGCCACCAGCAGCTTGCTGGGATTGTAGGGATCGATGCTGGTCGCACCGGCATAAGTAAAGGGAATGAACTTCTTCGGTTCGCTCAGTTTCGGTATCCCGACCTTGGTATGGCTCTTGACGTCGGCCATCCACTCTTTCAGTTCTTGTATACCGCTGTCACCACAACCTGACAAAGTTGAGATAAATACGACAAAAAATGTCACCTGGGTCAGACGCCCAATGCGAAAAAACGTCATTTTTGACCTTTCTGCTTAGCTGTATCGGCGACCTTGCGCTGCGCCGCCACTTCGTCCTTGTCCAGGTAGCGGAAGGTCTTGGCAATCGCGTCCAGGCTCAGCGCCCCATCCTTGCCGGCGGTCAGATTCATGTTGTTCAAGGTCACGATGCGCGGCAGGTTAGCGATGTCGCTGGCAAATGAGCCGACATCGTGATAATTGCCGGTTACCTTGATATTGATCGGCAGCTCAGCGTAGTAATCCTTCACCACCACCTGGCCTGGCTTGAACAATTCAAACTGCAGCCCGCGTCCCAGGCCGGCCTGGTTGATATCGGACAGCAAGGCGTCCATTTCGGCTTTGCTAGGCAGTTGCTTCTCCAGCGTGGCGACATAATCCGCCACCTGCAGTTTTTGCTTTTGCAAAGCATCCAGGTTGATCGCTTGCTGGATCTTTGATTTGTACTGCTCTTTCAGCTGCACTTCCTTCTGTTCGCCGGCGTTCAGCTCATCCTGCTGGTCGCTCCAGTAAAAATACCAGCCCACCAGCAGCACCAGCAGGAACACTGCCACGCCCGACAGCACGCGAGGAACTATCGGCCATTGGCCGGGATGGCGGCCATTCAGTCCGCGGAATTGCGCGCTCAGCGACGCGCTCAAATTATTCATATCCATCACTTGGCGTCTTTCAAGGTTGCTTTGGGCGCGGTTGCAGCGCCGGCGCCGGTTGCAGCAGCTGCCGCCGTTTTTGGCGTTCCTGCGGCAGGCGTTCCTGCGGCAGGCGTTCCTGCGGCAGGAGCCCCTGCCGCATCTTTGGCGTCCTTGTCAGACGGTCGCTTGATGCCGACATTGACAGTGAAAGCGAAAACGCGCTTGCTGTCGCGGCCAGTACCGCCGATATTGGCGGAACGGATTTCAATCAGGTCAGGGCGTTCCAGCCAGGCCGAATTGTTACCCAGGTTGCGCAGCAGCTCCGACACCCGCTCATTCGACTGGGCATAACCGTTCAACGCTACCCGCTGGCCTTCCTGCTTGAGGGAGTTCAGGTACACCCCTTCCGGCACCTGCTTGACCAGCTCATCCATCAGGTACACGGGCTGGTTGCGATCGCTTTGCAAATCCTCGACCGCTTGCTGGCGCGCCTTCAATGCTTCGATTTCCTGCTTGAGGGTGGCGACTTCCTTGATTTCTCCATCAAGACGGGTGTTTTCCGCGGTAATGAAACGATTGCGTTCGGTCTGGTTGGAGATGCTGTTGGCGAAGAACGCGCCGACCAGCAACACCACTACCAGGCCCACGATTGCCGACAGCAGCAACATGGCGAAATAAGTATTCTTGCGCTGCTTGCGCTTGGCTTCGCGATGCGGCAGTAGATTAATCTTGATCATCAGCCAAACCTCCGCATGGCCAGGCCGCAGGCGACCAGGTAAGACGGTGCATCCATGCGCAATTGTTTTTCCCGCACATTCGGCCCCAGTTGCATGCCGGTGAAAGGACTGACCACCGAAGTGGAAATCTTGGCGCGCCCGGCCACCACTTCAACCAGGCCAGGAATAGTGGCGCATCCGCCGGCCAGGAACAGCTGGTCGAGACGGGTATATGGCGTCGAGGTAAAGAAGAACTGGATCGCCCGCGTGACTTCCAGCGCAGCGCTCTCAAGGAACGGATTGAGAATCTCGCGCTCGTAGCCTTCAGGCAGGTCATTGTTGCGTTTTTTTGTTTCCGCCTCTTCATACGAGAGGCCGTAGGCGCGCACGATGTCCTGGGTCAGCTGGTTGCCGCCAAACGGCTGTTCGCGCTCATAAATCAGCTGGCCATCCAGCAAGGCCGACACATGCGTGGTTTGGGTGCCGATCTGGAACAGGCCGACAATCTGCCCCTGCCCGGCTTTCGGCAACTGCCCGATGATGCGGTTGATCGCGGCACGCGCCGCGTAGGACTCGATATCCATCACGGTCGGCTTGAGGCCTGCTGCCTCCGCCACCGCCACCCGGTCTTCAACCTTTTCCTTGCGGGTCGCCGCCAGCAGCACTTCAACGTCCTCCGGCGAATGCTGCGCCGGGCCGATCACGTCAAAATCAAGGCTGACTTCATCCAGCGCAAATGGAATATATTGGCTGGCTTCGGATTCAACCTGCATCTCCAGCTCTTCCTCCAGCATGCCGCTGGCCAGGATGATCTTTTTGGTAATCACCGACGCCGGCGGCATGCCCAGAGCCACCAACCTGGTGCTCGAGCCGCTTTTTTTCCACAGCCGCCGCACCACTTCCGTGACTTGCTCGATGTTTTCAATATTGCCATCCACCACCGCGCCGCGCGGCAACGGTTCCGAGGCATAGCGCTCCAGGCGCAATTGATCCTTGCCCGTCTCCGACAGCTCAACCAGCCTGACGCCCGACGTGCTTATATCAATCCCCACCAGAGGCGGGTTCTTTTTACCGATCAGCGATCCAAGATCTAATGCCAAGAGCATTTCTCCCGAGTATGTATTATTTGGGGAACATTCTGCCTGCAAGGCGGTCGCATTAGCGGGATACCGTCTCGAAGTTAGGAAAAACCTGTAAAACAGGGCTTACAGCAATGTTAAATTTTGTAACGTGAAATCGTAGCAATAAGAGGGGCCTACTGTAAAGAAATTTTCCACAGGGAAATTGTTCAAGTAGTGCAAAAAACCGCTCCATAGCGCCCTCACCGGTCCAAATTTGGTTTTTATCGACAATTTCTGTCTGAATTTCGCAACGTAGTTTGCGGTTCATCAAGAACGCATGATGCAGAGCAAGTTTTGAGCCAAGGGCTGTGCCGTTATAATGCGTGGCATCCATCTTTCATAAAACGCATCGAATGACGCCTCCAGACACAGCCAGCGACACCCAGCAGTACCCCTCTCCTTCGCGCCGTCGCTTGCCGCTGCTGCTACGGCTCCTGCTTGGCTTTTTTGGCATCGTTGTCGGCCTGGCTGTTATCGGCTGCCTAACTTTTTTCCTGATGCTGGCGATGGCTTACCCGAATTTGCCGGAACTCGATTCGCTCACCGACTACAAACCCAAGATTCCTCTGCGCATTTTTTCGGCCGACGGCGTGCTGATTGGCGAATTCGGTGAAGAGCGGCGCAGCCTGGTTCACATCAACGAGATTCCCGATGTCATGAAAAAAGCCGTACTGGCGATTGAAGATGATCGTTTTTACCAGCATGGCGGAGTTGACTACCAGGGTATCTTGCGCGCCAGTTTTTCCAACCTGACCGGCGGCGGCGGCGGCGGCGGCGCCAGCACGATCACCCAGCAGGTCGCCCGCAATTTTTTCCTGACCAGCAACGAGCCGACCTTCTTCCAGAAAGCATCGCGCAAATTCCTGTATGAAATTCCGCTGGCGTGGAAAATCGAGCGCAACCTGAGCAAGGACCAGATCCTCGAGGTCTACATGAACCAGATTTACCTGGGCCAGCGCGCCTACGGTTTTGCCTCTGCAGCGCAAATCTATTTTGGCAAGCGGCTGCAAGACATCACCACCGCGGAAGCGGCGATGCTGGCCGGCCTGCCGAAGGCGCCGTCGGCCAACAATCCGGTCGTCAATCCGAAACGGGCGACGGTGCGCCAGCAGTACATCCTGCTGCGCATGCTGCAGCTGGGCTACATCAGCCCGACGCAGTATGAACAGGCCAAGAATGAAGCCTTGCACATCAAGACCGGCGCCAGCGAATTCGGCATCCACGCCGAATTCGTCGCTGAAATGGCACGGCAGCTGGTGTACGAACAATTTAAGGAAAATACTTATACGCTTGGACTCAACGTCTTCACCACCATCACCAAGGCAGACCAGGACGCGGCGTATATAGCACTGCGCCGTGGCGTCATGGACTACGAAAAGCGGCGCGGCTACCGCGGCCCCGAGGGTTACATGGAGATCCCCGACGGCACCAAGGAAGAGGCTGAAGATGCGATCGAAGTGGAGCTGGCCGACCATCCCGACAGCGATGAAATCGTCGCTGCGGTGGTGCTGGAGGCAAACCCGAAGCTGGTGCGCGCGGTGCTGTCCTCGGGCCAGGAAATCAGCATCAGCGGAACCGGCCTGGGCATCGCCACCAACCTGCTGAGCGACAAAGCGCCGCCGCAGCGCAAGGTCAAGCGCGGCGCCATCATCCGCGTCATGCTGGAAGGTAAAAACTGGACCATTACCCAGATGCCGGCGGTGGAATCGGCCTTTGTCGCGGCCGACACCAAGGATGGCGCCATCCGCGCCCTGATCGGCGGCTTCGATTTCAACCGCAACAAATTCAACCACGTCACCCAGGCCTGGCGCCAGCCGGGCTCGTCGTTCAAACCCTTCATTTATTCCGCCTCGCTGGAAAAGGGCTTGTCGCCGGCCACCATCATCAATGATGCGCCGCTCAGCTATGGCGGCGGCCAGACCGGCGGCCAGATCTGGCAGCCGAAGAACTACGGCAACAAATATGAAGGTCCGATGAGCATGCGCAAGGCGTTGACCAAGTCGAAGAACGTGGTCTCGGTGCGCATCCTGGACAAGATCGGCGCCAAATACGGACAGGAATATGTGACGCGTTTCGGCTTTGATGCTGACAAAAATCCGCCCTACCTGACCCTGGCCCTGGGCGCCGGCGCGGTGACGCCGCTGCAAATGGTGGGCGGCTATGCGGTATTTGCCAATGGCGGCTACAAGGTCAGTCCCTACATCATCAGCAAGATTACTGACGCCAACGGCAACGTATTGTCGCAGGTGCATCCGGAAACCGCAGGCGATGAAGCCAACCGCATCATCGACCCGCGCAATGCCTTCATGATGGACAGCATGATGCGCGACGTGGTGCGCTACGGCACCGCGGTCAAGGCGCTGTCGCTCAACCGTACCGACCTGGCCGGCAAGACCGGCACCACCAACGACTCGCTGGACGCCTGGTTTGCCGGGTACCAGCCGTCGCTGGTGGCGGTCGGCTGGATGGGCTACGACCAGCCGCGCACCTTGGGCGACAAGGAAACCGGCGGCGGCCTGGCGCTGCCGATCTGGATCAGCTTCATGCAGCAGGCATTGAAAGGCGTGCCGACAGAAGAGCGCGCGGTGCCGGAAGGCCTGGTCCATTCCGGCGGTGAATATTATTACGCGGAATACCCGCCTGGCATCGCCACCCAAAGCCTCGGCGTCGGCACCACAGCGCCGACGGAAGAAGAAAAAGCCAGGGACGAAGTCAAGAACGAATTGTTCTGATCAAACCGGGCAGGCGGCCGGACAGACAAAAAGGCTTCCCTGGCAATCCAGGGAAGCCTTTTTCAATTCGAATACAGGTCCAGCAAGCGCCGGGTATAGATTTCAATATTCTCCGGCAAGCTCACATCCAGCGTACGCAGCAAGGTCTGCGCATGGCGCCGGTAATCCTCCAACTGCGCGTCGTGCGTGGCAAACGCCTGCAGTACCGCCTGGCCGCCGGCGAAAGAATCGAACTCAGGGTAATAGTAGCCGTAGTCCTTGATGAATTCCGAATTGTGGATCAGCGGATAGGCGCCGTACAAAGCCTCGTAGTACAGGTAGTTCTGGCCGTTTTCCCAGTGATGCGAAATGATGCAGTCGCCATAATTGGCCATGAACTCGTACACCGCGAAGCGCCCTTCGAAAGACGCCAGGCCGTGATTCACCACATCCAATGCACGCGCGAACTGCGAGAACTTCAGGTGCTCTTTCAGATGCAAGGTGTTGCAGACGCTCAGGTGCTGCAAGAATCCCGGTTGCGCACGATATGCCTCTTCGCAAGCCAGCATCGGCAGCAGCGAGGTTTTGACCATGCAGACGTTCGGCTCGAAACTGCACACCCGCCAGCGCGGCTTGCCCGGCTGGTAGCCATAGCTGAGATGGCTGGGCAAGGTAGCGATGCCTTTTGCAAAGAACAGCGGCGTCCACAGGTGCGGCACGATGTGCACCGGCGCCCGCGCCGTCAGGCTGAAATAATCCTTGCAGCTGCGCAGGTACTCCGGCAAGGTCCACACTGCATCGTAGGGCTTGTCGCTGCACAGCCCGCCATGCGGTTTGTCGAATATTGCGCGTTCAACGTCGATCACGTAGTCGTTGCCGACCCGCATCCAGGCGTAACGCCCGCCGCGCTCGCGGAATCTCCTGACCCAGTCTTCGTTCAGCTGGGCGCTCATTTCAATCACGACGTCCAGGGTTTCCATGGCCTGTTCCAGGCCGATCATGTCGATTCCCAGGTCGCCCATCATCATGGCGTCGTTGACCTGGTCGGTCTGGCCGTCCAGCACCAGCACTGCGCGTTCGACCGCCGGCGACTGGTTGAACAGCTGCACCAGGAACGCGCAGTTCTGGAAGATGCCGTTTTCCCAGATCGATTGCGGTCCGGGACGCACATACAGCGTCACTCCGACGCGCAGCTTGCGTTGTGGCAGAGGGTGGTTCATGCCTGCCCCTCCGTGGTGTGCTGTAGTCTTTTCACAAATGCTTCCACATTCTCGGGGCGTACCGGATCGAGCTTGCTCAGGTAGGCGGCTCCCGCTTTTTTATAATCGTCCCAGAATTCCGGTTCCTGGTTCCAGGCGTCGAGCAAGGCATGGCCGCCGGCGCTGGCTTCGAAATCGGGATAAAAGATGCCGACGCCGCCGGCCTTCAGATATTCCGAATTATGTATCAGCGGATAGCCCCCGTAGAGGGTGTCGTAATACAGGTAATTCAAACCCCACTCCCAATGGTGCGAGACCACGGCATCCATCTTCTGCTGCGCCATGCATTCGACAAACGCCACGCGCGGCTCATAACTGGCCTTATGGTGCTTGGTCAGATCGAGATTGATGGCGAAACGGTTGAAGGTTGGATGCTCTTTCATATGCACCGTGTTCATGACCATCATCATGCTCACCGAGCGCTGGTCCAGGCGGTAAGCCTGCTCGCATACCAGCATCGGGATAAAGCAGTTTTTGCCGACCGATATATTCGGTTCGAAAATCGCCGTGCGCCAGCCAGGGCGGTCGGCGCCGGTCCTGGCCTGGTAACCGAATTGATGGCCGCCTTTTTCAACCACATCGACATGCTGCTGGATAAACAGCGGCGACCAGATGTGCGGTATGGAAAACACCGGCACCCGCGACACGGTGCGCAGCAATGGCCCGCTGCTTTTCATGAATTGCGGCAGCGTCCATATTTCATGCCAAGGCGTGCCGTTGAAGATCTGGCCGCTGGGGCGGTCGAACATCGGCGCTTCGGCATTGTCGGCATAAGTGTGGCCGACAAAAAAAGTGATGATCTTGACGCCCAGCGCGCGCACGTGACGCAACCATTCCAGCGGCAATTGCGCGCCCATTTCGATCACGACATCAAGTTCGAAGGTGACATCCTCCGGTTTCACCAGGGGCGCTTCCAGCCCATTCAACCCCATCGCCTCGGGCATATGGTCAAGCGCGCCGCCGTTCAATAAAAACACCCGGCCGACTTGCGGACTCTGCTGCAACAGCAGCACCAGGAACGCCAGGTTCTGGTTGAGGCCGTTGGACCAAAGCTGCGCGCCCTGGACGGGAAAGATGGAGATGCCTACATTGATTTTTTTCATGAATTAGGAAAGATTGAAAATCATTGGTTCATACAATCGGCTGTTCCAGCAATGCAGCCAGTAAGCGCTCATATTCCGCCGTCACTTGCGGACTGCCGGGCAGGTACCGGTTCAACACCTGCCGTTGGCGCGCCAGATAATCCTGCCAGCTGCCGTCATGCGTACCCAATACTTCGAGCAACCTGCGACTGCCGTCTTTCACGTTATTGCCTTCGTAGTAGTAGCCGAGGTCGCTGCACATATATGCGTTATGCACCAGCGGATAACCTTGCCAGCAGACGTCGAAATAAAAATAATTCAGCGCATTCTCGATCTGGTGGGAAATCACTACATCGGTCATCTGGCTCAGGAACTGCGGTGTATCGAAACGCCCCAGGAACACTGCCTTGTGCTGGCGCACGATATCGAGCTGGTTCATCACTGCAATGAACTCCTTGCTCTCGCGCGCCAGGCGCTCGGCATTGGTGACCTGCAGAATCTCGATATCTTGCGGCCGCTGCCGATAGGCTTCTTCGGCAATGAATGCCGGATACATGCAGAATTTCACGATATCGTTATTCGGCTCCATCACGGTCAGCCGCTTGGGGCCGGGGCGCGGGCGATATTCGCCGTGATGGTCAAAACCTTGGCTGCGCTGGTTGACGAAAATCGGATCCCACACAAACGGCACCACTTGCGCCGGCCGCCGGCGCAGGGTTTCAAAGTAAGACTGGCTGTTGGTGGCGACCTGGGGCACCATCCAGATCGCATCGTAGCGCTGGTTGACGAACAGGTCGTAACCCCACATCGGCCGGTTGAACAATACC
The DNA here is from genome assembly GCF_059418905.1 of Collimonas sp. GW821-FHT07E08. NCBI lineage: Bacteria > Pseudomonadati > Pseudomonadota > Betaproteobacteria > Burkholderiales > Oxalobacteraceae > Collimonas > Collimonas sp. GW821-FHT07E08. Next base: position 221,304 of record NZ_JBWKQR010000007.1, read on the forward strand.
GATTGCATCACATGCACATACTCGAATCCGCAGCAGTACGATATCAAGCGGCAGTCTTGCGTCTTCAGGTAGGCAGTCTGGTCAGCGCTGACCTGGCCGCCGAGTTCGATCAGCACATCCAGGTTGTCCTTGGCCTGCTCGAAGGTGACCGTCGGCCAGCGCGCCTGGTCCCACGGCAGCGCCGCGGTGATGGCAACCGCGGTGGTGTTCACCAGATGCACCGATGCAACGCTCGGGCACTGTTTTAAAGTTTCAGCCAGGTATACGGCATTCTGCTTGATGCCGTTGTTCCATAGCGATTCGTTTTCCTGGTGCAAACCGATGGTGATGCCGATACGCAAGGTGCCTGTGCTCATGTCTTGGATTCAAGTTAAGGGTGTATCGTGCTTGTCATTTGCGCGCCGGCGCCGCCATTTTTGTCTGCTCGGTCCAGTTGTATTGCACATAGCGCCGGATGATCAGGCAACCCGGCGGCGAGTCCACCAGAGAGACCGAACCGCCTGGCTCGGCCGGCGACACATATACCGTGAAAGTCGGCAGCAAAGGCGTGGCGCTATAGCCTTTCAGTTCGGTATCGGCAATGCTCTTGCATGAATACGGCGCGATGGAAATGCGCTCGGCGGCCACCGAACACGCGCCGCCATCCTGCGGCACCGCCGTAATCGATACTGCCGCCGATGCGCCGGCATATTCGATCCCGGTCAGGGAAAAGAACGGCCCGCGATCCGGGTGGGCGCGGTCCCAGTCCACCAGCACATCGTGGGCACTGGTGCCGTTGATAGCCAGCGCCGACAAGCGCGTGACGGCTGGCTGGCATTGCTTGACGCCGACGCTGCGCGCTGCTTCCGCCAGCAAGTTCTTCGGCGCTGCGGCAGCGGCCTTGGCGCCAGGCAGGTCGGATTTCATTTGCCCGTGTGCGGCCGGCATCGTCAATATAAGAGCGGTACAAAACAATGCCGCCCATGGCCGCCGGCATGTCCTTGATGGACTGGTTGAATCACTTGGTTCGCCTGCTTTCAAAATATGTGGTGCATGCATCATCAGCTAGATCCGTTTGTAAAAAGCGGAACGCCAGGTCCGGCATCCGTGGTAGCGGGCGTTGTTGCCTCAGGCGCCGGCATGACAGCAGGCACCGTATCGGGGGCGACCTGCGGCACAGGCTCGCCAGGCTCGGCGGCGGGAATTGCCGGCGCTGACATCGGCGGCATGGCGGCGGGCTCCGCGACAGGCGGTCCGGGATTTGGCGCCGTTGCGGCAGGCGCCGGCTCGACATCAGGCGCGCCGGGTGCCGGTGTTGCCGGGACAGGTTCCGCGGCGGGGGTAACCGGCTCCATGGGGGGCAGCTCCGGCACCGTTACCGCAGGGGCCATGGCGGGAATGGCCGGTGTGGGCGCCGGCACTACGGGCGCGGCGACAGGCTCTGCAGCAGGAGCAACCGTCGGCCCCGGCGCAGGGGCCGCAGGGGCACCGGCCTTGGCTGCTGCGGCGGCTTGCTCACGCTTCATCAAGGCCACCACGGCCTTTTCACATTCTTCTTCACTATCGCATGGGATCACGAAGGTTTTACCCTCCCACCAGCCGCGCAGCACGTAAATGCCATTCTCCGCTTTCCTGCCTTTACCGTTGTTCAGCATCTCCTGGTACTGCGGGTGGGCAGGGGGGAAAGTCATGATTCCATAGCCCAGCTGACGGCCGCGATGCCATATCCCGCTATAAGTAGTGCCATCGGCAAAGCTGGCCTTGCCCTCGCCTTCCGGCAGCGAATCGATGAACATGCCGTCAAAGCGGTTGCCCGGCTCTTCAACACCGGTAGTACGGCCACGCATTTTTCCTTGCTCCATGGCGCCTGTCAGCTCTGCCACCTGCTTGTTGTTGCTCATCCAGCGCACCGTTCCCGGTCCCTGCGCCAGGCCGTTCTCGCAGCCCCCGCTCCAGCGCGCAGTAATGCCCTCGGCGACCGGCTCCGGGCTCCATACTTTACAGCCATTGCTGGTATCGGCAATCCAGTGCCTGGGTGTTTCAGCCACATTACTGCCCACCGGATTGTTCAGGTTGGCTGCGCTGACAGCGGCGGGAACATTGGCGGCCTCGGCCGGCTTCGTCATGGATAGCAATGCGCCAAGTAAAAGAACGGTGTTCAGGCCAGCCCGCATCCGCCTCGATGGGGATCGACAGCTGCTTGCCTCGCTGCAGGCAAAGCTACCGCGCCAATCATTTGGTTCTTCCGAATCCCTGATTATCATCGTGTTCATTGGTGGCTATCGATGGTTGAGAAGCGTTGAACAACTCTCCTTGATACAGTTTTCTCCCAGCCCAAAAGCAAACCGGTATCAAAATAATATTGTATTGTTCATATCTTACGACAAATGCAGCCTGGAAAATCTCTCGTCCAGCGTCTCCGCCAATAAAAACTTACAGCGTTATCGACACCCCGCCCTGGGAACTGATCATGGCCGACAAGGCAGCAAAGAACTCTGAGCCGTCACGCGTGTTAACCCAGGCATCTCCCTGTTGCCGGTAGTGGAAGCCGCCGGATTTGGCCGCAATCCACAATTCCTGCATCGGCGCCTGGCTGTTGACGATAATCTTGCTGCCATTGTCGACAAATTCAATCTCCAGCACATTGCCGCTGCGGCTGCACTCCACATCCAGGTCGGTATGGTCGGCAGCCTGCTCCAGCGCCGTCTCGATCTTGCCCAAGGCAGCTTCTGCCGCAGCCAGGAATTCTGATTCTGTCATGCTACACTCCAATCCATTTCGTTAAACTGTGATTCTAATCCGTGAAGCCCATTTTTGATTTGCCGCGTATTCCCATGATCGTCGCCGTGGCCGCCGCTACGCTCAGCCTGGCTGCGTGCGGCCAGAAAGGCCCGCTGTTCATGCCGGCCAAGCTGCCGCCGCCTATCGTCAGAACCGCGCCGGCCAAGCCAAATGTTGCTCCGGCGACATCTGATGAAACCATGACTCCCGCGCGGCCGGAAGCCGTAGACATGCCAACAACACCCGCCACCACCAAATAAGCTGCTCCTATGTCGTATTTTTCATACAAGAATGGCGTCCTGCACGCTGAGAACGTCGCGCTAACCGCTATTTCGCAGCAATTTGGCAGCCCTACCTATGTCTACTCCAAGGCCGCGCTGACAGCCAATTTTTCAGCTTACGCGAACGCCTGCAAACAACACAGCCGTGAAGCAGACGGCGCACTGATCTGCTATTCGGTCAAATCCAATTCCAACCTGGCGGTGCTGCAATTGCTGAACCAGCTCGGCTCCGGTTTCGACATCGTCTCGGGAGGCGAATTATTGCGCGTAATCGCTGCCGGCGGCGATCCGTCCAAGGTGATTTTTTCCGGCGTCGGCAAATCGCGCGAGGAAATGCGCCTGGCCCTGTCGCACGACATCCTCTGCTTCAACGTGGAATCGATTCCGGAACTGCACCGCCTGAACGAAGTCGCCGGCGCCATGGGTAAACGCGCGGCCATCTCGCTGCGCGTCAACCCCGACGTCGACGCCAAGACCCACCCTTACATCTCGACCGGCCTCAAGGAAAACAAATTCGGCGTGGCGTATGACGACGCCCTGTCCTGCTACCGCACCGCCGCCGCGCTGCCGCATATCGATGTGGCCGGGATCGATTGCCATATCGGTTCGCAGCTGCTGGACGACGCGCCGATGCTGGAAGCGCTGGACAAGCTGATCGAGCTGGTGGACCAGCTGGCCGGCGAAGGCATTCATTTGCACCACCTGGATATCGGCGGCGGCATCGGCATCACCTATGACGATGAACAGCCGGTCGTGATCGGCGACTACCTGGCCCGCCTGTTTGCCCGCATCAATGCCTGGCGCGAAGAAAAATACCAGGGCGCGCCGATCAAAGTGATGTTTGAGCCGGGCCGTTCGATCGTCGGCAATGCCGGCATCCTGCTGACCGAAGTCCAGTACCTGAAGCATTCCGAAGCCAAGAATTTTGCGGTGGTGGATGCTGCCATGAACGACTTGATGCGGCCTGCATTGTACGAGGCCTGGCACGGCGTGCAGACCGTCAGCCAGCGCAGCACGGAAGCGCAGGTGTATGACGTGGTCGGGCCGGTATGCGAGTCGGGCGACTGGCTGGCGCGCTCCCGTTCGCTGGCGATCGAAGCAGGCGACCTGCTGGCGCTGATGTCGGCCGGCGCTTACGGCATGACGATGTCGTCCAACTACAATACGCGCGGGCGCGCGGCTGAAGTGATGGTGGACGGCGCCCAGGTGCACCTGATCCGCCGGCGCGAAAATCCAGCCGACCTGTTTGCCCTGGAATCGCTCATATCGCCTTAAGCCAAGGGCGCAGGAAGACTATGCGACAGTTCATGCTCAGCGCCATATCTTCCTGTTTCCTGATCCAGGCCGCGCACGCCGCCCATCCTCTGGTGACCGACGATACCAGCACCCAGGACAGCGGCAACCACCAGGTCGAATTGAACACTGACTGGCTGCGCCAGGATGCCATCCACAGCCACGTGGTGAATTTCACCTACACCTACGGCTTGCTGAAAAATCTCGACGTGTATGCCAATCCGCCGGCGACGCTATCGAGTCCATCCGGCATCAATGACGTCGCGCTAGGCGTCAAATGGCACCTGTTCGAGAATGGCGATTTCAGCCTTGGCCTTAAACCGGAATTGACGCTGCCCAGCGGCGATCCGAACCGGGGACTGGGCCACGGCCGCGGCAGCATGTCCTTGACGCTGATCGGCAGCTACCAGATCGATTCCTGGGCATTCAGCGGCAACCTGGCGGCCTATTACAACCGCTATCGCTTGCTGGCCGACCAGCAAGCCAACCGCAGCGTGGTCTGGCGCGCTTCTGCTTCTGCCCTATATGCGGTGAATCCGAAGTGGAGCCTGGCCTTCGACACCGGCATCGTCAGCAATACCGAACGCGCCAGCGACAGCAGCGGCGACCGCCACAGCAGCAGCAATCCCGGTTTCATCTTGACCGGCGTGATCTATTCACCCAATCCCAACCTTGACCTCGACGCCGGCATCAAATTCGGCCTCGGCTGCGGCGCCTGCGCAGCGCAAACCCAGCGTCAGCTCGGCGTCGGCGTGACCTGGCGCTTCTGAAGCGCGGCCCGCTGGCTGCTGCGGTTGCGCAGGGTGAAGTACACGCGCACCAGTAGCAACGCGGCAACGATAGTCCCGAACACGATCGGCTTTTCAAAATTGTGCTTGCCGGCGCGCATCCACCAGAAATGCAGGATGCCCAGCATCGAAACCAAATACAAGCTGCGATGCAGCCATTGCCAGCGCTTGCCTCCAAGGCGGCGGATCATGCCGTTGGTGCTGGTCAGCGCAAGCGGTACCAGCAGGACGAAAGCAATGAAGCCGACGGTAATGAACGGGCGTTTGACGACATCCTTGAGCATCTCTCCGACATCGAAGAAATGATCGAACCAGAGGAATGTCGTGAAATGCAGGCAGGCATAAAAGAAGGCGAACAAACCCAGCATGCGCCGCAATTTGACGAGCCAGTTCCAGCTGGTGAATCGCCGCAGCGGCGTCACCGCCAAAGTGATGCAAATAAAATAGAGCGTCCAGTCGCCGCTGCTGCGCGTGATGAATTCGATGGGGTTGGCGCCCAGGCGACCGGTAAAACCGAACAGCAGCAGCCGCGCCGCGGGCAGCAACGCCAGTGCGAACAGGAAGGCTTTCAGGAATTTGAATTGCCCGGGTGTCGGATTGAACATGCTGCGCATTCCCGACCTAGAAGAACTTCTTCAAATCCATGCCGGCATACAGCGGGGCAACCTCGTTGTAGCCGTTGAACATCAGGGTCTTGCGCTTCTTGGTGAAGAAACCGTCTTCGCCGATGCGGCGTTCGGTGGCTTGCGACCAGCGCGGATGATCGACGTCCGGATTGACGTTGGAATAGAAACCGTATTCGCGCGCGGCGGCGATATTCCATGCCGTGCGCGGCTGCTCCTTCAGGAAACGGATCTTGACGATCGACTTGGCCGACTTGAAGCCGTACTTCCAGGGCAGCACCATGCGCACCGGCGCGCCATTCTGGTTCGGCAGCACCTGGCCGTACATGCCGAAACCCAGCAAGGCCAGCGGATGCATGGCTTCATCCATGCGCAAGCCTTCGATATACGGCCATTCCAGCACCGGCGCTCGCAAGCCCGGCATCTGGCGGTTGTCGGCCAGCGTCGTGAATTCAACATACTTGGCGTTGCCGGTCGGCTCCACTTTCCTGATCAATGCAGACAGGGAATAGCCGATCCATGGAATCACCATCGACCAGCCCTCGACGCAGCGCAGGCGGTAGATGCGCTCTTCCAGCGGCGCCAGTTTCAGCAGGCTGTCGATATCCAGGGTCAGCGGCTTCTTGACCTCGCCCTCGATGGCAATGGTCCATGGCCGCGTTTTCAATGTCCCCGCATTTTCGGCAGGATCGGTTTTCTCGGTGCCGAACTCGTAGAAATTGTTATAGGTGGTGGCGTCCTTGAAAGGCGTCGCCTTGTCCATCACCACATACGCAGGATTGGCCTTTGCCGCCAGTTTCTGGGCGCCGCTGGCTTGGGCCCAGGCGTCGCCCGCCGACAATTCCAGCAAACCGCCCGCACCTGCCGCGCCTACGGCAAGTTGCCGCATGAAGCTGCGGCGCGATTCAAATACTTCGCGTGGCGTGATTTCTGAAGAAAACGGGAGATCAATTCCGTTGGGGCGACGATAAAGCGGCATATGCATCTCCGGCAAAATTGTTGAGGCTAACGATGTTTAGTCAGGCCAGCCGACGATTCCTTACAAGGGCAAGCCGAAAATCTGCCGGCACGATTTACCCGGCGATATTGATATGCTCGTGCAGCTCCGCCAGCCGGGAAATCACTTTGGCTTGTTTCGGCAGTTCCGCTTCGACCTGCTCCGCCTGCAAGGCAAACACCTGCATGCCGGCGGCAACGCCCGCTTGCACGCCCGGCAGGCTATCCTCGACCACCGCGCAGCGGGCAGGCTCGGCACCCATGGTCCTGGCGGCGTGCAGGAACAAGTCCGGCGCAGGCTTCCAGGAACCGACTTCGTAGGCGCTGAAGATGCGCCCTTCGAAATAGGGCCACAGGCCGGTGACGCTGAGCGACACCTTGATCTGGTGCAAAGGGCCGTTGGAGGCCATGCAAAACGGCACTTTCAGCGATTGCACCAGTTCCAGCGCACCTTCGATCGGCTGCAAGCGCTGCTGCAGCACAGGCGCGATGCGGTCGCGCAAGACCTTGGTGAAATCGGCCGGCAGCGAGCGGCCGAACATCTGCTCCAGCTCGGCCACGCAATCCGCCATCCGCCCGCCTTTGAAGCGCGCCAAGGCAACTTCGGCCGACAGCTGCATGCCCAGCTCGTCCAGGTAATCCACCATCACATCGGTGGCCACCGTTTCACTGTCGACCAGCGTACCGTCACAATCAAAAATCACTAAATCTACAGCCATGTTTTCCAGCTTCGCCATCTGATCACAATTCCCCGTACGAATGCAGGCCGGACAGGAACATGTTCACGCCGAGGAAAGCAAAAGTCGTCACCAGCAAGCCGATCAGCGCCCACCATGCCGCAACCTGGCCGCGCAATCCCTTCATCAGGCGCATGTGCAGCCAGGCCGCATAGTTGAGCCAGACGATCAGCGCCCAGGTTTCCTTCGGGTCCCATGACCAGTAACCGCCCCAGGCTTCTGCCGCCCACAGGGCGCCGAGAATGGTGGCGATGGTAAAGAAGGTGAAGCCGACCGCAATCGCCTTGTACATCACATCATCCAGCACTTCCAGCGCCGGCAGGCGGTCAGCCAGGTAGCCATGCGATTTCAGCAGGTACGCCACCGCCACCATCGCCGACAAGGCAAACGTGCCGTAGCCGATGAAGTTGGCCGGCACATGGATTTTCATCCACCAGCTCTGCAGCGCCGGCACCAGCGGCTGTATTTCCGCGGCGTCGCGCGACACCATGTACCACAGCAGGAAACCTACCGCGGCCGAGATCACCAGCAGCACGAAAGCGCCCAGCTGGCGGGTGCGGTAGTGCTGTTCGTAGTACAGGTAAAACAGGGCGGTGATCAGGCTGAACAGCACGAACACTTCATACAGGTTGGAAATCGGGATATGGCCGATATCGGCGCCGATCAGGTAGGACTCGTACCAGCGCACCAGCATGCCGGTAAAACCCATCACCACCGCGGCCCAGCACAGCTTGGAGCCGATCGATGCGCCAAAGCCGGAGCGCGTGATCAGGCCGCCCCAGAAAAACAGGGTCGAGAGGAAAAACAGCGTGCTCATCCACAGGATCGCCGACTGGCTGGAGAGCATGTATTTCAGGAAAAACTTCTGGTTGGCCATGTCTAGCACGCCGCCATACATGGCGATGGCCGACAGCGACAGCACCGCCAGCAAAGCCATCAGCCAGCGCACCGATTTCCAGTGCCAGCCGAGCCAGGTGAATGTCGGCGCGGCCAGCAGCAGCACGCCTTTTTCGTAGTAGTCCATGTGGCTGCCGTAGCGGTTCAGGGCGAACAGCGAAGCCGCCGCCAGCGCGACGGCAAACAGCCAGTCGACCACCGACAGCCGCTTGATAAAACTGCCGGGAGGGGAATACGTTTGCGTCAATTCCATCATTTTCTCCATGTCGTCCCGCCATGGCGCCTGGGGCGCAACGGGACTTTACTCTATGCCTGCCTATGCTTCCGACTGCTTTAATTGTGTTTTCAACACTTCAAATTCTTTTTCAAAATCCAGCGTCTTGCGCTGCGAACTCATCGCCATCAATGCATGCGACTGCCCTGCCGCATCCTGGTCGGGACGGATCCATACCCACAGCCTGCGTTCACGCACGTACAACATCGAGAACACGCCCAGCACCAGCAGCAGGCAGCCCAGGTATACCACCTTCTTGCCCGGCGAGCGGGTGACCTGGAACACCGATGCCTTGATCTCGTCAAAACCGGTCATTTGCAGATATACAGGCGCATTATAGAAGCTTGCATCCGACAGCGCATTGGTGGCCAGCTGCAGGAAGCGCGCATGCTTTTCATCGGCCGGCAGTTCTTTCAATCCATCTTTCTCCCGCGCAACTTGCCACAGGTCCCACATGCTGCCGTTGAGGATCTTCATGAAGATGTCGGCGGCCTTTTCCTGTTCCTGCGGCGGCACCTGTTCCAGGAACCTGGATATCGCCAGGTAGCCGGCCTGTCCGCCGGCTTGCTTGTCGCTGCCGGCGAACAAGGACAAGCCGCGCATGGCCGACTGCTCCAGCTGCACGCGCAGGGTGGCGATGCCCTCGCGGCTTTCGGGAATCGCGCGCTGCGCGTAACGATGCGCCGCCGCCTGGCGCAATTCGGGATTCAGCAGCGCCGCCCGCATGCGCATCCACTCTTGCACGGTATCCTCGTCATCGGCGGGAATGCGCAAATAGCGGAACGGCTCGTCCGGCGTGTCGCGCACCCCGGCCAGGAACACGTAGGCATCGTCGACCTTGATCGGCTGCATGTAATTGCTGAACTCGCGCGCCTGTCCGGTCTTGTCGCGCAGCTTGTATTGCACGCTCGGGCCGACATTCCTCAAATCCTTCTTGTTGGCGCTTTTTGCCGCGTTGCCCAGGTGGTTGCTCAAATCGTCGCTCAGGCGCTGGTTGAGGCTCTTGGATTTGGTCACGGCGCGCAAATCGTCACCCGACTGCGCCATATTTTCCACGTTAAACGGACGGAAACCAGACCACTCAATCGTATAGTCGGTATTACCGTTATTGGCTAAGGGCGTGCTGCCGTTGACCTCGCCGCTCACCGGAAAGGTGGCCTGGCTGCTGCCGGCCATCGGGTACGCAGTCAATTTGAGCTTGCTGCCGCCGTCCTCGAAACTCGACTGGTAGACCGCGATGCCCTTGTAGATCAAGGGCTGGTTGACCTTGATGGTGGCTGGGAAAGTATGGCCGTCGGCGTTATCCCGGATCACGACTTCGCTGGCAAACAGCTTGGGCATGCCGGTGCTGTAGAAATCGATGATGAATTTCTTGAGCTGGATCGTGAACGGCAGATCCTGGATCATCACGCCGTCCTTCTGCGGGATGATGGCGGTGCTGCTGGCGGAACCTTCGGGAATCAGCGTATTGCCGCGGAAGGTAGGATTGCCCAGCCCCAGGCGATGTTCTTCCGGGATCTGGGCGATGACGCCGCTGCCGTTAAACGGTGTTTTGCCGTATAGCCATTGCTGGGCGCGTATCGGCAGGTCGGAGTCCAGCAAACCGCCGATGCAGATGATCACGATCGCGCTATGGGCAAAGATGTAGCCCCATTTGTTGGCGGCGCCTTGCTTGGCGCTGATCAGGGTGGCGTTGTCTTTGGCCACCAGTTTGGTCTTGTAGCCCTTGGCGGCAATCCGCGCCGCCAGCTGCCGGGCCAGCACGGCCGGCGCCGTGGCCGAAGTCCATTCGGACTTGTGATGGAAATTGCGCAGCGATTGTTCCCGCACGTTTTCACGCCAGCTGCGCACGTCCTTCAGCATCTTCGGCGCATTGCGCACGATGCACAGGGAGGTCGAAATCACCAGGAAAGTCATGATCAGCAGGAACCACCAGGACGAATACACCGCGTACAAACCCAGCTTGCCGAACACTTCAAACCAGAACGGGCCGAACTGGTTGACGTAGTTCGGCATCGGCTCGTTCTGCTTGAGCACCGTGCCGATCACCGAGGCGATCGCGATGATCGTCAGCAAGCTGATGGCAAACCGCATCGACGACAACAATTCCACCGCGTCGGCCAGCCAGCGCCGGCTGGTCTTCAGCTGGATTCCCGCAGTAGTTATCTCGTCAACCTTGATTTCGTTACCAGTGCTCATAGCCAATTTGTCTCTTTGAAAAGAAAAAGGGGCGGCCTAGGCCACCCCTGAATTCACACACTTTTCTTATTATTTTTATCTCAATCCAGCGATGTAGTCTGCAACTGCCTTGATTTCATCATCCGACATGCGCTTGGCGATGGTCGCCATCATCGGGCCGTTCTTGCGGGTGCCATTGCGGAAGTTGGTCAGCTCGGTCACAGTGTAGTCCTGGTGCTGGCCGCCGACGCGCGGGAACTGCGCCGGGATGCCGGCGCCGTTCGGGCTGTGGCAGCCGGCGCAGGCCGGAACGCTCTTTTCGGCGATCCCGCCGCGATAAATCTTCTTGCCAAGTTCCAGCGTATCCTTGTCCTTGGCGGCGCCCGGCTTGGCCGGCTGCGCATCCAGGTAGGCTGCGATGTTTTTCATTTCATCGTCGGTCAGCACTTTGGCCAGCGGCGACATGATCGGATTGTTCCGGTCTGCGCCCTGGAAATTCGTCAATTGCTTGTGGATGTATGCCGCATGCTGGCCGCCCAGCTTCGGGTTGGTGCTGATGGTCGAGGCCCCCGCTGCGCCATGGCAAGAAACGCAGGCGGTAATGTTGCGCGCTGCGTCGCCATTGGTATACAGTGCTTCGCCCTTGGCTGGATCCGCTTTGGCAGGCCCGGCTTTTGGCGCATCCGCTGCATGGGCAACGGAGGAAAGCGCGAGCACTGCAACGAAGAAAGATGTCACTACTGGAAAAAACGCACGGTTCATTCAAACACCCTGAGACTTGATTTTAGAATTCGGTGGCGACGAAGCTGGCCGGCTAAGCTACATCAACCGATCGCCTGGCTCCCAAAGGCTATCAGCTGCGTATAAGGTAATGCTAAGCGGAACAGCAGTACATAACCCCTTATTGTACAATAGCTTTCCGGCATTTTTGCCTCCCCTTACCGCATTTTCTGCTCAACCCATGTCCCTACTTTGGCAAGCCCGCTTCTTTACCACGGTCAATCATCTTCGAGACTTGCCAACTTTGCAAGTCCCCGAGATCGCTTTCGCCGGCCGCTCCAACGCCGGAAAATCGACCGCCATCAATCTTTTGTGCAATCAGAAGAAGCTGGCCTTTGCATCTAAAACACCTGGCCGTACCCAGCACATCAACTATTTTTCGATAGGCGGCGCCCACGTCGCCCAGCATCGCAAGGATGAAACCAGGATCGACGAGATCCGCGCCTTGCTGGTCGACTTGCCCGGTTACGGTTATGCGGAAGTGTCCGGTTCGGCCAAGCTGCACTGGCAGCAATTGCTCGGCGACTATGTGCGCCGCCGCCAGCAGCTGGCGGCGCTGGTGCTGATCGTCGACTCGCGCCGGCCGTTCACTGAACTCGATGTGCAAATGGTGGAATGGTTTGCGCCTACCGGCAAGCCGATTCATTGCATCTTGAGCAAATCCGACAAGCTCAACCGCAACGATGCGACCAACGCGTTGCGCCAGGCCCGCACTTTCCTGGCCAGCTACGTCGATGAAAACAACCAGCAGCTGCCGTTTACCGCACAACTGTTTTCAGCGCTGAACCGCAACGGGCTGGAAGAAGCCAATGATCGCATCCTGGAATTGGCCGGCCTGACTGGCGCCGCCGGCGAAGTGCCTGGCGCAGCCGCAGCAGGCGACGGCGAAGAAGAAGTTTAGTCACTGCGCCAAGCATAAAAAAGCCCTGGAGAAAGGGGAATATCTCCAGGGCGCAATGCCTTATCACCAAAAGCGATACGGCCCCGCTCAGGGAGGGAAGCGGGAGGCGAATGATGCACCTATTGCTAGGAGAAGGACTGACCCGAAAAAGTTCACGACTTTTTTATTTTTCGGCGAAAATATTAGCGGAGCAAACCACAAAATTGCTTCCCACCCACCCGATATCTCAGAAACCGACATGCCATATTCTCAGAAAACCGCCCAGTTTCCAGCCATCCGCATGCGCCGCATGCGCAAAGATGCTTTTTCGCGCGCGATGATGCGAGAGAACACCATCACCACCGCCGATCTGATTTACCCGGTCTTCCTACTGGATGGCAAGAACCAGCGAGAGAAAATCAATTCGATGCCGGGAGTTGAGCGTCTGTCAATTGATCAACTGCTAAATGTGGCGGAAGAATGCGTGGCGTTGGGAATCCCAGTCATCGCCTTGTTCCCTGTCATTAATCCATCGCTGAAAACCCCGGACGGCATCGAGGCCACCAATCCGCAAGGTTTGATCCCACGCGCAGTGCGTGAGCTGAAACAGCGTTTTCCAGAGCTCGGCATCCTGACCGACGTGGCCCTCGATCCCTACACCAGCCACGGCCAGGACGGCGTGCTCAATGCAGACGGTTACGTGCTCAATGATGAAACCTGCGCCATCCTGGTGAAGCAGGCGCTGACCCAGGCCGAGGCTGGGGTGGACATCGTGGCGCCGTCCGACATGATGGACGGCCGCATCGGCGCGATCCGCCATGCCTTGGAAACCCACCATCACATCTACACCCGCATCATGGCTTATTCGGCCAAGTACGCCTCGGCGTTTTACGGGCCGTTCCGCGATGCGGTCGGTTCTTCCGCCACGCTCGGCAAGAGCAACAAGAATACCTACCAGATGGACCCGGCCAACAGCAACGAGGCTTTGCATGAAGTCGCGCTGGACCTGGCCGAAGGCGCCGACATGGTGATGGTAAAGCCGGGCATGCCCTACCTGGATATCGTGCGCCGCGTGAAAGACGAATTCAAGGTGCCGACCTTTGCCTACCAGGTCAGCGGCGAGTACGCGATGATCAAGGCTGCCGCCCAGAACGGCTGGCTCGACCACGACAAGACCATGATGGAAGCCATGATGGCGTTCAAGCGCGCCGGCGCCGACGGCGTGCTGACGTATTTTGCGCTGGATATCGCCCGTCACTTGAAAAAAGGCTAAGCGCCCGCTGCTGGAAAAGAGCCGTGCCGGATCTGCAAAAACCGGCCCGGCTTCCAACAAACGCGCCGCTGACGTAGCCTTTGGCAAGGTCGGCGAACACGCCCTAAAAGCAGGCATATCAGCTTGAAATCCTTCTTTTTTGCATCCAGGCCACAATAATTACAAGTTCGTGCATTTAGGTTTGACCACATAGACGATAATAATTATCATTCACGTCTTTATCCCCGGTCAGCCATTCTTCTCAAACCCGACTACGTCGCGCTGCGAGCAAGACCAGCCAGCACCAGCACTCCCCCACCCGCAAAGAAATATGACAATGACCTCGCTCAAGAGTCCTCCGCATCTTATCGTCCGCCGCTATCCAACAGCGGTCGCACTGGCTTTCCTGAGCCTGCCTGGGCTGGCCCAAACCGCTGCCGCTCCGGTCACCGCCGACGATGCCACCACTTCAACGCTGGAATCGATCCAGGTCAGCGCCGATTGGCTCGGCAGCGGCTTGCAAAACAGCGTGAAACGTTTTCCGGGGGCGCGCACCGTAGTCAAGAAAGAAGAAATCGAAAATAGCGGCGCCTCCAACATCGGCGATGTGATGCGCCGCATCCCGGGCGTGCAGTCGACCGACAATTCCGGCACCGCCGGCAGCGCGATTTCGCTCAATATCGGCGTGCGCGGACTGACCGGACGCTATTCGCCGCGCTCTACCGTGCTGCTGGACGGCATCCCGATGGCGGTGGCGCCATATGGCCAGCCGCAGCTGTCGTTTGCGCCGGTCAGCCTGAACAACATCGAAGCCATCGACGTCGTGCGCGGCGGCGGCGCGGTGCGCTACGGTCCGCAAAACGTCGGCGGCATCATCAATTTCAAGACACGCTCGATTCCGGCCGAGCCTGGTTTCAACGGCGACGCCAGCGTGCGCTACAACGGCTATAGCGGCGGCGAAACGAACAAGCAATACAGTGCATTCATCGGCAGCCAGCTCGGCACTGACCTCGACCCCGGCCTCGGCCTGGCGCTGCTGTACTCCGGTTCCGACGGTTCCAGCTGGCGCGCAGGCAGCCGGGAAACGGTCAACGATTTTGCGCTGAAATTCCGTTACCAGCTGACTCCGGGTTCGGAGCTCTACGGCAAGGTATCGTATTACGACGTCAACTCGCGTACGCCCGGCGGCTTGACCGTGGCGCAATATAATGCCGATCCTTTCCAGAACACGCGCCCTACCGATTTCTGGAGCGGTACGCGCAAAGGCATCGATGCCGGCTATCTCAACACACTGTCGGCCACCCAGGAATTCGAAGTCCGCGCTTACTACAACGAAAGCTTCCGCCAGAGCGTATTGATCTCGGGCGCCAACCTGGTCCACCAGCCGCGCAATTACGAGGTGCTGGGCATCGAACCGCGCTACACGCAGCGTTTCGACCTGGGCCAGACCACCAACGACGTCTCGGTCGGCTACCGTTATATCCGCGAGCGCGGCAACGACAACAGCTTCAATGAGTCCATCGCCAGTGGATTGCTGACGCCGCAGACCACCTTCAACAACGCCACCGATGCCCATGCCGCCTATATCGACGACAAGATTTCGTTCGGCGCATGGCGCGTCACACCGGGCGTGCGTTTCGAGCATATCAACTCTACCCGCGACGACCTGAAGGCGCGCAGCACCTACCAGACCACCAACAACAAGGCCCTGCCGTCGCTCAATATCGCCTACCTGCTGACGCCGGACCTGACCTTGTTCACCAACTACACTACCTCGTTCGGGCCGGTGCAGAACCTGCAGCTGAATTCGCAGTCCGCCGCCAATCCGCTGATCCCGGAACTGGCGAAAACCGTGGAAGCCGGCGCCCGCTGGAAGAGCCGCCGGCTGTCGGCCGAGGTGACGCTATTCGACATGCGCTTCGACAACCAGATCCAGCAGGTTGCAGGGACGGTGCCGGCAACCTTCATGAATATCGGCAAAACCAAGCACCAGGGTATTGAAAGCGCAGTCGACTATACCTTCGACAAGGACAGCAAATTGGCGGGCTTGAACCTGTTCGCCAACTACAGCTACACCCGCGCGCTGCAGGAATCGGGACCGACCCGCGGCCTGGACGTGCCGTTCTATTCGCGCAATACCGATACCGTCGGCTTGCGCTACCGGCATGGTCCGTGGGGCTTCAACCTGTCGAGCACGCATCAAAGCAAGCAGTTCGCCGACAATGCCAATATCATCGCCGAAAGCGCGGACGGCAGCAACGGCGAGATCCCCGGTTTCCGCACCTGGAATGCCCAGGTCGACTGGAAGGTGCCGGGCGCCAAAGGCTTCGACATCCTGGCCGGCGTCAACAACCTGGCCGATAAACGTTATTACACCCGCAACGTCGACAGCAACGCCGGACGCATGGTCGGCGCGCCGCGCATGGTGTATGTGCAAGGACGCTATACGTTCTAAACAGTTGCCATACAGCGGCTTTTTGCCGCACTCAGCGAAAAAATGGAAGCCCGGTCTCGGCTTCCATTTTTTGTTCGAGGAAACCCTCCTCCTGCATTGCCCGGGCTTTCGGTTACCATGCAAAGCAACAACATCGATCGCGGCAAGCGACAGGAGACAAAGATGCAAGAGAAAGTGATTACCCTGGCGACGCCGGTATTCTTTTTATTGATATTCATCGAGCTGGCCGTCGGCCTGCTGCGTCGGCGCAATACCTACCGCCTCAACGATGCGATCAACAGCATCAGCCTGGGTGTCCTGAGCCAGGTTTCCGGCGTGTTCATGCAAGTGCTGCGCATCGGCATCTATGCCTGGCTGGCCAGCCGCATCGCTCTGTTCAAGCTGCCGGCCGACAGCCTGTGGGTATGGCTGTCCGGCTTGCTGCTCTACGACCTGTGCTATTACTGGCTGCATCGCTGCGGCCATGAAGTCAACGTCTTGTGGGCGGCCCATGTGGTGCACCATCAAAGCGAAGACTACAATCTGTCGACCGCGCTGCGCCAGACCAGCAGCGGCCCGTTCCTGAGCTGGATCTTTTATGTACCGATGGCGCTGCTGGGCTATCCGGTCGAAGTGTTTGCCGCCGTGGCGCTGGTCGACCTGCTTTACCAGTTCTGGGTGCATACGCAGCAGATAGGCCGGCTGGGATGGCTGGACCGGGTGCTGGTGACGCCTTCCAACCATCGCGTGCACCATGGCGTCAACGATATCTACCTGGACAAGAATTACGGCGGCATCCTGATCCTGTGGGATCGCCTGTTCGGCACCTTCATCGAAGAGCGCGACCAGGATCCCGTGGTGTACGGCACCCGCAGTCCCCTGCGCAGCTGGAACCCGATCTGGGCCAATTTCGAAGTCTACAAAGTCTTGTGGCTGGACGCCTGGCGCGCACAGCGGCTGGGCGACAAGCTGCGAGTCTGGCTGAAGGCGCCGGGCTGGCGTCCGGCAGATGTTGCGGCAAAATGGCCGGCCACGCCTTTCGATATCGCCCGGCCGCTGTATCATCCGCAGCTTAGTGTTGCCGCACAGGCCTACTGCCTGGTGCAATTCACCATCGTGCTGCTGGTCACCACGCATTTCCTGGCGGCGCAGGCCGTCATGTCGTGGCCGCCGGAGCTGGCTTACGCTGCCTGGCTGGCGGCAGGATTATGGATAGTCGGCGGCCTGATGGAGATGCGGCCGCACTACATCGCACTGGAAGCATTGCGCCTGGCCGCGACCGGCGCCGGGGTAGTGGTCGGCAAGGTCTGGTTTGGTGCGGTATCCTTGTCACCGCTGGCACAAGGCGGCATCATCGCCGTATCGCTGCTCTCGATGATCGCCCTCTGGCTTATATTTAAACGCTTCTCGACAATGCATGGACATCTTTCTCATCAGTGACAACCAGGTCAGCCAAAGCAAGGAAATACCAGATACCGTACCGGTCAAAGGTTTCCTGTGGATCGACGCCACCCACGAGGAAGTAGGCGCCGATCCTGAAGCCTGGCGCAACGCCATCGCGCTTGCCACCGGCGTGCAGATCTACGATCCGCACATGACGGATACGCTCAACCCGAACCATCCTTCGTATTTCGATTCAACCCAGGATTACGGCATGGTGGTGTTTCGCAAGCTCATGCTGAATAACAACGGCAATCTTCGCACAACGGAAAACGGCGTTCCGATCGCCGTCGACAAGATTGCTGCGCCACCAGCCGCGGCTGCCGAAAGTGAAGCGAGCAAGCGCCGGATTCCCGCGGCCTTGAGCAAGCTGGCGACGCAGCCGGTGACTTTCCTGATCATGGACCATGCGCTGGTTACCGTTCACGAACGCGCCAGCCGCACCATCGATGCGGCGCGCGCGCGTTTGCTCGACCTTTGCAACAAGACTGAAAAGACGCCGCACTCGACGCGTCCGCCAACCTCGCCGGAAGATCTGCTGCTGCGCCTGATCAACGCCATGGTCGACCAGTACCTGGACTTGCGCCAGCCGCTGACCACGCAACTGGACCGCTGGCAACGCGCGCTGCTCGATCCGCGCCGGCCGTTCAAGGACTGGATGGCGCTGCTGGATGCGCGGATCGAATTGCGCAAGCTGGAAAACCTGTGTGAAGAGCAGCACGACGCCATGCAGGAATTGCGCGATTATTTCGTCGACATCGACGACGGCATTGAAATAAGCCGCGCCAAGGACTTGCTGCTGGTGCGCATCAACGATGTGATGGAGCATATTACGCGCGTGCTGAACCACGCGCGCCGGCTGGAGTCGTCGATCGAATCGGCGGTGCAGATCCATTTTTCCGCGGTCGCTCATCGCACCAACGAGATCATGCGCACGCTGACCGTCATCACCGCATTGTTCATGCCGCTGACCCTGATCACAGGGATCTTTGGCATGAATTTCGAAGTCATGCCCCTGCTCAAAAATGCATTCGGCTTCTGGCTGACAATGGGCAGCATGGCGCTGATCATCGTCGTCATGCTGGTATTCTTCCAGCGCCGGCGCTACCTGGAAAGCCAGGCGCTGGACCGGCGCTAGCGCTTTCCGGCATATCAAAAAAGAGCCCCGCAGGCAAACCGGCGGGGCTCTTTTTCGAGACGCTGCGGGAAAACTGCAGCAGGCAATCAGTCGCGATTAGGCTGCGGCGTCAGGCGCAGGTAAGGACGGATCGCCTTGAAACCCTTGGGAAATTTCTGCTTGAGCACCTCGGGGTCCTGCAGCGACGGCACGATCACGACATCCTCTCCATCTTTCCAGTTTCCTGGCGTGGCGACCGAATAATTATCGGTCAGCTGCAGGGAGTCGATGACGCGCAGGATCTCGTCGAAATTGCGGCCGGTGCTGGCTGGATAGGTAATGATCAGGCGCACTTTCTTGGCCGGATCGATCACGAACAGCGAACGCACAGTCGCCGTTGCGCTGGCATTCGGATGGATCAGGTCATACAGTTCCGACACCTTGCGGTCGGCATCGGCGATGATCGGGAAACCAACCACGGTGTTCTGCGTTTCGTTGATATCCTTGATCCATTCCTGATGCTTGTCGGCAGGATCCACAGACAGCGCGATCACTTTCACGCCGCGCTGTTCAAATTGCGATTTCAATTTGGAAGTCAGGCCGAGTTCAGTGGTGCAGACCGGCGTAAAGTCAGCCGGATGGGAAAACAGCACTACCCACGAATCGCCGGCCCAGTCATAAAAATTGATCTTGCCGAGCGATGAGTCCTGCTCAAAATCGGGGGCGACGTCGCCAAGGCGTAAAGTCATTTCAGTCTCCTTTGGATTGCATGGGGAATTGCAAAAACATCGAACTAAAACTATACCCTGTCGCAGCCGCGGCCAAAAGAATTTTATCTACTATCTACATAACCGCAGGTTGGATACAAAATGAGCACGCATAGCGATCAGCTATCCAGCACCGACAATGATTGCAGGAACTTATCGGCGTTCTGGTAACCGATGACGCGTCCGCGAGGGACTTCCTGTCCCTGTCCGTCAAACAATATGATGCCTGGCGGTCCAAACAGGTTAAAGCGCTTGAGCATGGCCTTGTCGTCCGCGTTGTTGGCCGTGACGTCGATTTGCAGCAGAATCATTTCGCCGAAGCGCGCTTGCACGCGCGGGTCGGTGAAAGTGAGTTTTTCCATTTCCTTGCACGATACGCACCAGTCGGCATAAAAATCCAGCAATGCCGGCTTGCCGCCGGTTTGGGCCAGGGCAGCATCCAGTTCGGCCACCGATTTGACTCGGACAAATTGCGTATGCGCGCTTTGCTGCGCTCCGCCCAAGTGCGCCAACGGCGCCAGCACATCGCGCCCGCCGCTGATGCCGCTGACCAGCTGCACCACGCCGCACACCATGAACACCACGCCGAATGCCTTGGCGAACCAGGCCGACGATTTACCCCACAGCAGGTATGCGCCGTAGCCTATGCCCAGCGCTGCCCAGCCCAAAATCTGCGCCAGCGCCGGAATCACCGGCGCCACCATCCATAACGCCACTGCCAGCATCAGCATGCCAAAGAAACGTTTTACCGATTCCATCCAGGCGCCGGCGCGCGGCAACAGTGAACCGGCGGAAATGCCGACCAGCACCAGCGGCACGCTCATGCCGGCCGCCATCGCAAACAGCGCGCTGCCGCCGACCACTACGTCACGGGTCTGGCTGATGTACACCAAGGCGCCGGCCAGCGGAGCTGCCACGCACGGTCCGACGATCAATGCCGAAATCGCGCCCATCACAAACACGCCGATCAGCTTGCCAGCCGATTGCTGGCCGGAGGCTTGCGTCAGCCTGGTCTGGAAAGCCGCAGGCAGTTGCAGTTCATAAAAACCGAACATGGAAAGCGACATCAGCACCATCAGCAAAGCAAATGCCGACAATACCCAGGGATTCTGCAAGGTGGCGGCCAGGCCTTCGCCAGCCAGGCCGGCAGCAACGCCCAGCGCGGTGTAGACCAGCGCCATCCCTAGCGCATAGGTCACTGAAAGCAGGAAACCGCGGCCGCGGCTGACCTTGGTGCCCTCGCCGACAATGATCGACGACAGGATGGGCACCATGGGCAGGACGCAAGGCGTGAAGGCGAGCCCCAGCCCCAGCAGCAGGAACAGCGGCATGATCACCAGCAGTTTGCCGCCCTTCAGCGACGATTCGATGCGTCCGCTCTCGGTATCGGCAGGAGCGGATGGAATCACGCTCCTAGGCGCCTGTACGGCGGCCGCAGAGGCATTGCCGCCTGCGACCGGCGTATCGATGGCGCTGCCGCCTTTCGCGATACCCATCGCGCTTAGCAGGCCGCCTGCGGAGCTGCCGCCGGCGGTAGACAGGCTGATGCTCGAATCCATGGGTGGGTAGCACAGTCCCTTGTCGGCGCAGCCCTGGCCGGTGGAAATCAGCGTGAAGCTGCCGTTTGCCTCGACCGGCAAGCGGATGGTGACGCTGTGGTGATAGGTTTCGACATTCTTGTTGAAGGTCTGGTCGAACTTGACGGTGCCGGCAGGGATCTGCGGTTCGCCCAGCGTGGCGCCTTCGGCCTTGAAATGGAAACGCTCGCGATACATGTAATAGCCGTCGGCAATCGCGTAGGTCACTTCGGCTGTCTTGGCATCGGCCATGCGCGCTGAAAACTTGAACGCCACTTCCGGCGCCAGGTAGTCGTCTTCCTCGGCATGCGCCAGGCACAGCGCGAACATCATGGCAAACAACAGGGACAATTGCCTAATGTGCTTAATAAGGTGCTTAAACATTCACGTCCTTTTGGGTTTCTGCAGTAATCCAGTCCAGGTAGGCCGGCAAACCGGCCACGATCGGCAAGGCAATAATTTCCGGCAACGCGTACGGGTGGGCCGCCTTGATTGCAGCTTCCAACTCCGTGTAACGCGCGGCGGCAGTCTTGATCAGCAAAGTCGCTTCGCTGGCCTGCTCCACCACGCCTTGCCAGCGATACACCGCTTGCACGGCTGGCAGGATATTGACACAAGCTGCCAGTTTTCGTTCTACCAGCTGCCGTGCCAGCGCTTGCGCGCTGGCTGCATCCGGCAAGTTGGTGAGTATAAGCAAGGCGTCTGACATAGTCGGTTCCCCAGGGTGATCCTTACAATCGGCGCCGCGGTTCAATATCATGGCGCAGGGCCAGGGAATGGCGCACAAAACGCAAAAAAGCCAGGCTAGGCCTGGCTTTTGATTTTAACGCAGCTGGGCTGGTTAAGTTAGCTGACTGAGTTGACTAACTTAGTCAGCTGTCGGTACATCAGCAGCATCGCTGATTTCAGGACGGTCCAGCAGCTCGATGTAAGCCATCGGAGCGTTATCGCCAACGCGGAAACCCATTTTCAGGATGCGCAGGTAGCCGCCGTTACGGTTTGCGTAACGTGGGCCCAGCTCAGCAAACAGCTTCAGGACCATTTCGCGGTCACGCAGACGGGCGAATGCCAGGCGCTTGTTCGCCAGTGTGTCGGTCTTGCCCAATGTCAGGATCGGTTCGATCACGCGACGCAGTTCTTTTGCCTTCGGCAATGTGGTCTTGATCGCTTCGTGGCGCAGCAGCGAAACAGTCATGTTGCGCAACATGGCGAGGCGGTGGGAAGAAGTACGATTTAATTTACGGAGGCCGTGACGGTGACGCATGGTAATTCCTTTCAGTTTTTGAGTTTACATCCAGCTCTTCGATCGACTTCGGCGTGTTGCCTGGGTCGCGGGCCGGTTGAAATTAAGTGCAACAATGGATACAACAAGGGTGGAGCCGATAAAACGCGTCCAGGGACGAGGCCCAAGGGCGTGATTCTATCCCACCCCTGGCCGAACAACAAATATTACTTTTCCAAGCCTGCAGGCGGCCAGTTTTCCAGCTTCATGCCCAGTGTCAGACCACGGGACGCCAGGACTTCCTTGATTTCGTTCAAGGACTTGCGGCCCAGGTTTGGCGTCTTCAGCAGCTCATTTTCGCTACGCTGGATCAGATCGCCAATGTAGTAAATGTTTTCTGCTTTCAGGCAGTTCGCCGAACGTACTGTCAGTTCCAGGTCGTCGACCGGGCGCAACAGGATCGGATCGACTTGCGGTGCGCGCGATGGAGCTTCGGCAGCAGCTTCGGTGCCTTCCAGCGCAGCGAACACGTTCAGCTGGTCAACCAGCACGCGCGCCGATTGGCGAATCGCTTCTTCCGGAGTGATCACGCCATTGGTTTCAATGTTGATGACCAGCTTGTCCAGGTCGGTACGCTGTTCCACACGCGCCGATTCAACAGCGTAGGAAACACGGCGGACCGGCGAGAACGATGCGTCCAGGATGATGCGGCCGATGGTCTTGTTGGCATCTTCCGTCAAGCGACGGACGTTGCCGGGCACGTAACCGCGGCCTTTTTCAACCTTGATCTGCATGTCGAGCGCGCCACCGGCTGTCAGGTGGGCAATCACGTGTTCCGGATTGACCAGTTCGACGTCATGCGGCAGGTCGATGTCGGAAGCCAGGACTGCGCCTTCGCCATCTTTTTTCAGGGTCAGCGTGACTTCGTCACGGTTATGCAGCTTGAATACGACGCCCTTCAGGTTCAGCAGGATGTCGACTACATCTTCCTGCACGCCGTCGAGCGACGAGTATTCGTGAACCACGCCGGCAATCGTCACTTCAGTCGGCGCGTAGCCAACCATCGACGACAGCAGCACGCGGCGCAGCGCATTGCCCAAGGTGTGGCCGTAACCACGTTCAAACGGTTCCATCACGACTTTAGCGTGGCCGGCACCCAGTGCTTCTACTTCGATAATACGTGGCTTCAACAAGCTGTTTTGCATGAAATGTCCTTTTCAATACCCTCGGCTCGTTACACCGATAAGGCTGATGGCATTAAGGGTGGCGCCGATAATCCTGAAGATTGCCGGCGCCACCCTGATGAAAAAGCCCCGCCTGCGGAAAATATGACTGCAGGCAGGGCCGGAAAAACTGAAATTAACGCGAGTACAGTTCGACGATCAGCGATTCGTTGACATCGTTGGCGATTTCGTTGCGGTCTGGCAGGGACTTGAAAGTACCTTCCATTTTCTTTGCATCGACCGAAACCCACGATGGCATGCCGCCTTGTTCTGCCAGCGACAGAGCTTCAACGATACGCACTTGCTTCTTGGCTTTTTCACGAACGGCAACAACGTCGCCAGGCTTCACTTGGTAAGACGCGATGTTGACCACGTTGCCGTTGACGGTGAACGCCTTGTGCGAGACCAATTGACGGCCTTCAGCACGGGTCGAACCGAAACCCATACGGTAAACAACGTTGTCCAGGCGCGCTTCCAGCAAACGCAGCAATGTTTCGCCGGTGTTGCCCTTGCGACGGTCCGCTTCAGCGAAATAACGGCGGAACTGGCGTTCCAGGATGCCGTACATACGCTTGACCTTTTGCTTTTCGCGCAATTGGTTGCCGTAGTCGGAGGTACGTGCGCCCGATGTGCGGCCATGCTGACCTGGCTTGGAATCCAGTTTGCACTTGGAATCCAGCGAGCGGCGTGCGCTCTTCAGGAACAGGTCCGTACCTTCACGACGGGAGAGTTTTGCTTTAGGTCCGATATAACGTGCCACGATGCTTCCTTTTAAAAATATGACGCCGAGACATTACTGCCTTTTGCGGTCGACAACCGACCTGGCGCTAGTCCGGTTTGCTTTCAACCAGACAGTGGGCTTAAGAACAAAACCCGCCAAGGTCATTGGCGGGCAACTTGCAATCGCTGCTGCAGGCAGCAGCGACAATCAGAATCGATTTAGATACGACGACGCTTAGGTGGGCGGCAGCCGTTATGCGGTACTGGCGTCACATCTTGAATCTGGGTGATCTTGATACCCAGGTTGTTCAATGCACGAACCGCGGATTCGCGACCTGGGCCTGGGCCCTTGATGCGAACTTCCAGGTTCTTCACGCCACATTCCACAGCCACTTTACCAGCGGCTTCGGCTGCAACCTGCGCTGCAAATGGAGTCGACTTGCGGGAGCCTTTAAAGCCAGCGCCACCAGATGTCGCCCACGACAACGCGTTACCTTGACGATCGGTAATCGTGATGATGGTGTTGTTGAAAGACGCGTGGATGTGCGCGATGCCTTCAGCAACGTTCTTTTTAACTTTTTTACGCACACGTGCTGCTGCGGCGTTATTTGGGGACTTTGCCATAATAATTTCCTTGAATCCGACTACCTAAGAACAATCAGTTGCCACGGAAGCGTGGCAGCTTAATTATTTCTTCAGCGATTGAGCGGCTTTGCGCGGGCCCTTGCGGGTACGAGCATTGGTACGAGTACGTTGGCCACGGCAAGGCAAGCCTTTACGGTGACGCATACCACGATAGCAACCCAGATCCATCAAACGCTTGATGTTCATCGACAGTTCACGACGCAGGTCACCTTCGACGACGAATTTTGCAATTTCGTCGCGCAGCTTTTCCAGCTCGTTATCGTCGAGATCTTTGATCTTCTTCGTAGTCAAAATACCCGTGCTCTCGCAAATTTCTTGTGCGCGTGGGCGGCCAACACCGTAGATGGCTGTCAAGCCGATGACGGTGTGCTGATGATTGGGGATGTTGACCCCTGCAATACGTGCCATTCGTTATTCCTCGATCAATAACGTTAATTAACCTTGGCGCTGTTTATGGCGCGGTTCCGTACAAATGACGCGAACTACGCCTTTGCGCTTAATGATCTTACAGTTGCGGCAGATCCGCTTGACTGATGCGAGCACTTTCATTTTTGCCCTCTTTCGTTCTAGGTTCTAATTGCTGTTACTTGGTACGGAACACAATCCGTGCCCGGCTTAAATCATAAGGTGTCAATTCCACTGTCACCTTATCTCCTGGCAGGATACGAATATAGTTCATGCGCATCTTGCCAGAAATATGACCGAGGACGATATGTCCGTTTTCCAACTTGACTCTAAATGTTGCATTGGGGAGATTCTCAAGAATCTCGCCTTGCATCTGGATAACGTCGTCTTTTGCCATTCGGTCTACTGGTTCCTCTGGTCGTTCATCTCAACTTACCGCGTCGAAACGCCGCCCTTGAAATTTGCCTTACGCAGCAGCGAATCATATTGCTGCGACATCACGTAATTCTGTACCTGCGCCATGAAGTCCATGGTGACCACTACGATAATCAACAGCGATGTACCACCAAAATAGAACGGTACCTTCCAGCGAGCGATCAAGAATTCGGGAACCAGGCACACTACCGTGATATAGACCGCGCCAACCAGAGTCAAACGCATCAAGATCTTGTCGATATAACGTGCTGTCTGTTCACCTGGACGAATCCCCGGCACAAACGCGCCGCTTTTCTTCAGGTTGTCTGCCGTTTCCTTGCTGTTGAATACCAGCGCAGTGTAGAAAAAGCAGAAGAACACAATCGCAATCGCATACAGCAAAGCATGAATCGGCTCGCCTGGCGCCAGTGAAGCCGCCATATCCTTCAGGAAGTTGACCACCGGATTGGTTGAATCACCGGAAGTAAACCAACTCGTGATTGTCGCAGGAAACAAGATGATCGAGGAAGCAAAGATTGGAGGAATCACACCAGCCATATTCAGCTTCAGCGGCAAATGACTGCTTTGACCGCCATAAATCTTGTTGCCCACCTGGCGCTTGGCATAATTCACCAGGATCTTGCGCTGGCCGCGCTCGATAAACACCACCAGGTATGTCACGCCGGCTGCGATCAGACAAATCAGGATCGCCGACAAGGCACTCATGGAACCGGTACTTACCTGCCCGAACAAACCACCGATCGCATTTGGCAAACCAGCTGCGATACCTGCAAAAATGATGATCGAGATACCATTGCCAAGACCACGCTCGGTAATCTGTTCACCTAACCACATCAAAAACATTGTTCCTGTCACCAGCGTCACAACTGTCGTGAAGCGGAAAGCCAGGCCTGCATCCAGCACCAGGCCGGGCTGCGATTCCAGCGCTACTGCAATCCCCAGGGCCTGGAACGTCGCCAGCAACAGCGTACCGTAACGGGTGTACTGGGTAATCTTGCGGCGGCCGGATTCGCCTTCTTTCTTCAACGCTTCCAGCTGAGGCGACACAATCGACATCAATTGCATCACGATCGAAGCCGAGATATACGGCATGATCCCCAGCGCAAACACGGTGAATCGCGACAATGCACCACCAGAGAACATGTTGAACATGCCCAAAATGCCGCCCTGGTGCTGCTTAAACAATTGCGCTAACTGCGACGGGTCAATTCCCGGTACAGGAATATGCGCACCGATACGATATACAACCAATGCAGCAAGCAAGAACCACAGACGGCCCCAAGGGAAGCCGCTCGCAGCACTCTTTGCAAGTTGGGGAGAAGTCGCCACTTATTGCTCCATTGCTACGAGTTAGAACGACAAATTAAGCAACCGATCCGCCCGCCGCTTCAATCGCAGCTTTTGCACCCTTGGTAACGATCAAGCCTTTGAGCGTTACCTTCTTGGTGACTTCGCCCGACAGGATGACGCGTACCACGCGTGCCAGCTCGCCGATCACACCAGCTTGCTTCAACACCAGGATATCGATTTCAGTTACCGGCAGGTTTTCCAGGTCCGACAAACGAACTTCAGCCTTGTACGGCGTTGCCATCGACTTGAAGCCGCGTTTTGGCAAACGACGTTGCAGAGGCATCTGACCGCCTTCAAAGCCGACCTTGTGGAAACCGCCCGAACGCGATTTTTGACCCTTGTGACCGCGGCCGGCTGTCTTACCCAGGCCCGAGCCGATACCACGACCAACGCGACGCTTGTAATGCTTGGCGCCATCTGCAGGTTGAATAGTATTCAATTCCATAATTTGCTCCGTTCGCAAGCCAAAGCTTACGACACCACTTTCACAAGATAGGACACTTTATTGATCATGCCGCGCACAGCTGGGGTGTCTTGCAATTCGGAAACCGAATTGACACGACGCAGGCCCAGGCCGCGAACTGTCGCGCGATGAGTTTCGCGCGTGCCGATCAAACCCTTGATCAATTGTACTTTTACAGTCTTTGTCATTTTGATCACCTTAGCCCAGAATTTCTTCAACGGACTTGCCGCGCTTGGCAGCAATTTCCGATGGCGTGTTCATCTTTGACAAGCCGTTCAAAGTAGCACGAACCATGTTGTAAGGATTGGTCGAACCAGTGGACTTGGCCACAACGTTCGTCACACCCAGTACTTCGAAGATCGCGCGCATTGGACCGCCGGCGATGACGCCAGTACCGTCTTTAGCTGGCAGCATCAGCACCGATGAGGCGCCATGCTTGCCGGAGATTGCGTGCTGCAATGTACCGTTCTTCAGCGTTACCTTGATCATCTTGCGACGGGCTTCTTCCATCGCCTTCTGCACTGCAACCGGCACTTCCTTGGATTTGCCCTTGCCCATGCCGATACGGCCATCGCCATCACCAACAACAGCCAATGCTGCGAAACCCATGATACGACCACCCTTGACCACTTTGGTCACACGGTTGACCGCGATCATTTTTTCGCGCATGCCATCATCCGGCTTATCGCTTTGCATTTTCGATTGCATTTTTGCCATGACGATTCTTCCTTAGAACTTCAGACCGGCTTCACGGGCGGCATCTGCCAGCACCTTGACGCGGCCGTGGTAACGGAAACCGGAGCGATCAAACGCAACTTCGGTAACTCCTGCTTTCAGTGCCTTCTCGGCAACGCGCTTGCCAACCAGAGATGCAGCTGCCGTATTGCCGCCTGCACCGGACTTGCCGGCCAGTTCTGCACGTACTTCAGCTTCCAGTGTGGAGGCCGAAGCCAGCACTTTAGCGTCAGGGCCGATGATGCTGGCGTAAATGTGCAAGTTGGTACGATGCACTGCCAGGCGGTTCACCTTTAACTCTGCGATCTTGGCACGCGTTTGGCGTGAGCGGCGCAGACGTGATTGTTTCTTATCCATCGTCAACCCCTATTACTTCTTCTTGGTTTCTTTAAGGATTACCACTTCGTCCGAGTAACGAACGCCCTTGCCCTTATACGGCTCAGGTTCGCGGTAAGCACGAACTTCTGCAGCAACCTGACCAACACGTTGCTTGTCGATACCCTTGATCAGGATCTCGGTTTGCGTCGGCGTTGCCACGGTCACGCCTTGCGGCATTTGGTGAACCACCGGATGCGAAAAACCGAGCGACAGATTCAACTTGTCACCTTGTGCTTGCGCACGAAAACCCACGCCAACCAGGTTCAGCTTCTTTTCGAAACCCTTGGTTACGCCATTGACCATGTTGTTGACCAGAGCACGCAGGGTGCCTGACATCGCATTGGCTTCGCGGCTGTCGTCAGCGGCAGCGAAATTCAGCGTGCCGTTGTTGTTTTCGATTTTTACCAGGCCATTCAAAGCCTGGGAAAGTGAGCCCAATGGGCCCTTAACTGTGATCTGCGCTGCTGTAATGGTCGCTTCCGCGCCAGTTGGCAGTGCAATCGGCATTTTACCTACACGAGACATATTGCACTCCTTAGGCGACGTAGCAAATAACTTCGCCACCGACACCGGTTGCGCGCGCTTTGCGGTCCGTCATGACACCAGCAGGTGTCGAAATAATTGCCACACCTAAGCCGTTCATCACGTTAGGGATGTCATCTTTGCCCTTGTAGATCCGCAGCCCTGGACGGGACACACGATCAAGACGTTCGATAACAGGACGGCCGGCGTAATACTTCAAACCGATTTTGAGTTCCGCTTTGCCGCCTTCTTCTGCGACAGCGAAATCTTCAATGTAACCCTCGTCCTTGAGGACGTTGGCAATCGCAATCTTGACCTTCGACGATGGCATTGCCACGGTTGTCTTGTGAACTACTTGCGCATTGCGGATACGGGTCAGCATATCGGCGATAGGATCGCTCATACTCATTGCATATTCTCCTATTACCAGCTTGCTTTAGTCATACCCGGAATTTCGCCACGCATGGCGATTTCACGGAGCTTAATACGGCCCAGACCGAACTTGCGGAAAGTGCCACGTGGACGACCAGTCAGGGAGCAACGATTACGTTGACGTGTCGGAGCCGAGTTACGTGGCAGCGCTTGCAATTTCAAGCGAGCTTCGTAGCGCTCTTCTTCCGATTTCGATTGGTCATCAATGATTGCCTTCAACTCGGCACGCTTGCCGGCGTATTTCTTTACCAGGTCAGCGCGCTTTTGTTCACGGTTAATCAGTGCCAGTTTTGCCATGGCAACCTCAGTTTCTGAACGGAAATTTAAATGCGGCGAGAAGCGATTTTGCTTCGTCGTCGGTCTTTGCAGTCGTCGTGATACTGATATTCATACCACGCAACACATCAATCTTGTCGTACTCAATTTCGGGGAAAATGATCTGCTCTTTCACGCCGATATTGTAGTTACCACGACCGTCAAATGCGCGACCGGAAACGCCACGGAAGTCACGAACGCGCGGCAGCGCGACAGTGATCAGGCGATCCAGGAACTCGTACATCTGAGCGCCACGCAATGTAACCATGCAACCGATTGGATAGCCTTCACGGATCTTGAAACCCGCGATAGCTTTCCGTGCCTTGGTCACGACTGGCTTCTGACCTGCAATCTTGGTCAAATCGCCAACAGCGTGTTCAATGATCTTCTTGTCCGCAATCGCTTCCGACAGACCCATGTTCAGGGTGATCTTCAGGATGCGCGGCACTTCCATTACGGACTTGTAAGCGTATTTCGCTGTCAGGTCGGTAACGACTTTTTCTTTATAGAATTCTTGGAGACGGGCCATGATCTCTTAAACCTTAACAACTTCGCCACTGGACTTGAAAACGCGGACTTTCTTGCCATCCACATCTTTAAAACCAACGCGATCTGCCTTGCCAGTTGCAGCGTTGAACAACGCCACATTTGACACGTGAATTGGCATCAACTTGTCAATGATGCCACCAGTTACACCAGTCATCGGGTTCGGCTTGGTTGCTTTTTTAGCAACGTTGATGCCTTCTACGACAACGTGGTTAGCATCAACGCGTTGCTTAACAACACCGCGCTTGCCCTTGTCTTTACCAGTCAGGACGATTACTTCGTCGCTTTTCCGAATCTTATCCATCTCGACTCCTTACAGCACTTCAGGCGCGAGCGACACAATCTTCATGAAGCGCTCAGTGCGCAGTTCACGAGTGACTGGTCCAAAAATACGCGTACCAATTGGCTCAAGCTTCGCGTTCAGCAGCACTGCTGCATTGCCATCGAACTTGACCAACGAACCATCTTGACGGCGAACACCTTTAGCGGTCCGCACGACAACGGCGTTATAGATCTCGCCTTTTTTGACGCGACCACGTGGCGCTGCCACTTTGACGGTAACCTTGATCACATCACCAATGCTGGCATAGCGACGCTTGGAACCACCCAGAACTTTGATACACATAACTTCGCGTGCACCAGTGTTGTCGGCTACTTCGAGCCGGCTTTCCGTTTGAATCATAATATTTTCTTTCCCAACTTAACTCGCTGCCGCACGATGCGGATTTACGGTCAGTCTTGGTCCTGTCAGGGCAACTCTGCTGAGCGCACTGCTTAGGTGGACGACTTCCAAAACTTCTTGCTAGATACTGCAGGGTGTTTATTCCGCTCTTATTGGAAGCCAACAGGAGCGAAGCCAAGCATTATTACATCAAAATGCTTGGCTCGCAACAAATACTTACAGGACTTGTGCCACTTGTACCACACGTGTCACGCTCCAAGCTTTAGTCTTGGAGATTGGACGTCCTTCTTGGATCTCGACTACGTCGCCTTCCTTGGCCTGGTTGGTTTCGTCATGTGCATGGTACTTGTTAGTACGCACGATGATTTTGCCATACAGAGGATGCTTGACGTGGCGTTCGATCAGGACGGTAACAGTCTTGTCCATTTTATCGGACACAACTTTACCAACCAGCGTGCGCTTGAGCGCTTGTTTCACTTGATCGTTCATTACAGGGCGCCCTTCGAATTGATGACGGTCTTGACCCGTGCTATATCGCGACGAACTTTCTTCAATTGCGACGTATTGCTCAATTGCTGAGTAGCGATTTGCATGCGAAGGCTAAACTGCGCCTTCAGCAACTCGTTCAGCTCTTTCGTCAAGGCCGCTTGATCTTTGTCGCGGAGTTCAGATGCTTTCATGATTCACTCCAATTATTGGCCAACTTGACGCACGACGAACGTGGTCAAAAGCGGCAATTTAGCTGCAGCCAAACGGAATGCCTCACGCGCCAGAGCTTCGTCGACGCCATCCATCTCGTACAGCACTTTACCTGGCTGGATTTCAGCCACGTAGTACTCGGGATTACCCTTACCGTTACCCATCCGGACTTCAGCAGGCTTTTGCGAAATTGGCTTATCCGGGAAAATGCGAATCCAGATACGACCACCCCGTTTGATATGACGGGTCATTGCGCGACGAGCTGCTTCAATTTGACGCGCGGTGATACGACCGCGGCCAATCGCCTTCAAGCCAAATTCGCCGAACGACACGGCAGTGCCGCGCGAATGCGAAATGCCTTTGTTGCGGCCCTTTTGCTCTTTACGATATTTTCTGCGTGCTGGTTGCAGCATGATTATTCTCCTGCTTTCTCAGCCGGCGCAGCAACAGCAGCAACACCTTCAGCAGCGCCATCCGGCTTCTTGGCACGGGCTGGACGCGCAGCTGGCGCTCCTGGACCTGCCGTTGTAGTTTTAGCACGTGGACGACCAGCTGGTTTGCCATCATCACGACGTGGACCACGGCGTTTCTTGTCGTCGTCGTTAGGTACGTCGATTACCGGCGCTTCGCCGTTAGCCAGACGATCGCCCTTGTAAACCCAGACTTTGATGCCGATAATGCCGTACGTGGTTTCAGCTTCGCCGAAACCGTAGTCGATGTCGGCGCGCAGCGTGTGAAGTGGTACGCGACCTTCGCGGTACCATTCGGTACGTGCGATTTCGATACCGTTCAGACGGCCGGACGACATGATCTTGATCCCTTGCGCGCCCAGACGCATTGCGTTCTGCATCGCACGTTTCATCGCGCGGCGGAACATGATGCGTTTTTCGAGCTGCTGCGCGATCGAATCAGCGATCAGCTGTGCGTCGATTTCAGGTTTACGAATTTCTTCGATATTAACGTGAACCGGCACACCCATCAGCTTGGTCAGCGCCGACTTCAGTACTTCGATGTCTTCGCCTTTTTTACCAATAACAACACCAGGACGCGAGCTGTAAATCGTGATGCGTGCGTTCTTTGCAGGACGCTCGATAACAACGCGGCCGACCGATGCGTTCTTCAGTTTTTTCTTGAGGAAAGCGCGTACTTTCAGATCTTCGCCGAGCATTTGGGCAAAATTGCTGTTGCCTGCATACCAGCGGGATCCCCAGTTACGTGTAACCGCAAGGCGAAAACCGGTTGGATGAATCTTCTGTCCCATCGTGACTCCTTAGTTTCCGACAGTCACGTAAATGTGACAGGATTGCTTCGAGATACGATCGCCACGGCCTTTTGCACGCGCGGTGAAGCGCTTGAGGACCGAACCTTTTTCCACATATATCGTCGTGACTTTCAGCTCGTCGATATCAGCACCGTCATTGTGTTCGGCATTCGCAATTGCGGATTCCAGAACACGCTTGATGATAGCTGCACCTTTTTTCGGGCTGAAGGCCAGGATGTTAAGTGCTTGATCAATTTTTTTGCCGCGAATCAGGTCGGCGACCAGACGGCCCTTTTGAGCCGAAAGGCGCACACCGCGGAGGGTAGCTTTAGTTTCCATCATCGGACCTTATTTCTTAGCCTTCTTATCAGCAGCATGACCCTTGAACGTACGGGTCAGCGCGAATTCGCCGAGCTTGTGACCAACCATGTTCTCGGATACGTATACCGGGACGTGTTGCTTGCCGTTATGCACAGCAATCGTCAGACCGATAAAATCCGGCATGATGGTCGAGCGACGGGACCAAGTCTTGATTGGCTTTTTGTCTTTGACTGCTTGCGCAGTTTCAACTTTTTTCACCAGATGGGCGTCGCAGAACGGCCCTTTTTTCAATGAACGTGTCATGTGTTACCCCTTATTTCTTGCCACGGCGCGAGACGATCATGGAAGTAGTACGCTTGTTGCTGCGTGTCTTCTTACCCTTGGTCTGTTGGCCCCATGGCGAAACTGGATGACGACCAGCTGCGGTCTTGCCTTCACCACCACCGTGAGGATGGTCAACCGGGTTCATGACCACACCGCGAACGGTAGGACGAACACCACGCCAACGCATCGCACCCGCTTTACCGATCTTGCGCAGGCTGTGTTCGGCATTGCCGACTTCGCCTACGGTTGCGCGGCATTCGATGTGAACACGGCGAACTTCACCGGAACGCAGACGAATCTGGGCGTAAGTACCCTCACGAGCCATCAGCACAACGCCGGCGCCGGCGGTACGGGCCATCTGGGCACCCTTACCTGGCAGCATTTCGACGCAATGCAGAATCGTACCAACCGGAATGTTACGGATTGGCAGGCAGTTGCCGGATTTGATCGGCGCTTCCGAGCCGCTCATTACCTGGTCGCCTACAGCCATGCCCTTGGTGGCGATGATGTAGTGACGCTCGCCGTCGGCGTAGCACAACAGGGCGATATTCGCAGTGCGGTTTGGATCGTATTCGATACGTTCCACTTTCGCTGGAATGCCATCCTTGGTGCGCTTGAAGTCGATCAGACGGTAATGTTGCTTATGACCACCGCCGATGTGGCGAGTAGTGATATGACCGTTGTTGTTACGACCAGCTGTTTTCGACTTCTTCTCGATCAGGGCAGCAAATGGACGGCCTTTGTACAGGTCGGGATTAACGACCTTGACCATGCCACGGCGGCCCGGCGAGGTTGGTTTAACTTTAACGAGTGCCATTATTTAGCCTCCTCGGTGAAGTTGATCTCTTGACCCGGCTTCAAGCATACGAATGCGCGACGGGTGTGGTTGCGGCGACCCATGGTCTTGCCGCTACGCTTTTGCTTACCCTGGCGATTGGCAACCTGCACCGACTCAACCTGAACTTTGAAGAGCAGTTCGACAGCAGCCTTGACTTCCAGCTTGGTAGCGTCTGGTGCGATACGGAAAACGACTTGCTCGTTTTTCTCCGCAACCATCGTTGCCTTTTCGGAAATGACCGGCGCCAGCAGCACTTTCATCAAGCGCTCTTCGCTATGTTTAACTACTGCGTTCATGCCAGCATCTCCTCAATCTTAGCCAAAGCTTGCTTGGTGATCAGGATCTTCTTGTAGAACACAAGCGATACTGGGTCAGCGTGACGTGGCTCACATACCAGGAAGCCTGGCAGGTTACGCGACGCCAACAACAGGTTTTCTTCCAGGTTGTCGGTGATCACCAACACGGAATCCAGACCCATGGTCTTCAGCTTTTGCGACAGCAATTTGGTCTTTGGCGCTTCAACCGAGAAGTTCTCGACGACCGACAGACGACCTTCGCGTGCCAACTGCGACAGAATCGAGCAGAGACCTGCGCGATACATCTTCTTGTTTACTTTGTGCGTGAAGTTTTCGTCAGGCGAGTTCGGGAAAATCCGACCACCGCCGCGCCACAGTGGCGAAGACGACATACCGGCACGAGCGCGGCCAGTACCCTTTTGGCGCCATGGCTTTTTAGTCGTGTGATGAACTTCTTCACGGTCTTTTTGCTTACGGTTACCGCTGCGAGCGTTAGCCTGGTAAGCAACTACGACCTGGTGAATCAGAGCTTCGTTGTAGTCGCGGCCGAAAATGGTATCCGGAGCAGCAACGTTCGAAGCAGCTTGACCTTGGTCATTCAGGAGCTTGAGTTCCATGAATTAGGCTCCCTTCTTAGCTTTGATTTTGATCGCAGGGCTAACCACAACTTGGCCGTTCTTAGCACCTGGAACCGCGCCCTTGACCAGCAGCAGTTGGCGCTCAGCGTCAACACGTGCGATTTCGAGGTTTTGCGTGGTTACAGTAACGTCACCCATGTGACCGGTCATGCGCTTACCAGGGAAAACGCGACCTGGATCCTGCGCCATACCGATGGAACCTGGGACATTATGCGAACGGGAGTTACCGTGGCTGGCACGACCGGACGCAAAGTTGTGACGCTTGATGGTACCAGCGTAACCCTTACCGATCGAGACACCTTGAACGTCAACCTTTTGACCGACTTCGAACAGGCTGGCAGCGATAACTTCGCCGGCCTTCAGCTCGGAAGCCTTGGTTGAATCAATGCGGAATTCTCTGAGGATGGTACCAGCCTCGACGCCAGCTTTGGCGTAGTGACCAGCAGCAGCTTTTGTCACGCGCGAAGCGCGACGCTGACCGAATGCAACTTGAACAGCGGTATAACCGTCTGTTTCAGGCGTTTTGATTTGGGTCACGCGGTTGTTCGACACGTCCAGCACGGTTACAGGGATCGAATCCCCATCTTCCGTGAAGATGCGCATCATACCAACCTTGCGACCAACAAGGCCTAGGCTCATTGTTTTTCTCCATTCCCGCCTACGATTGGGCGGGGCTGATGTTTGTACTACTAAAATGAGTGCAATCGCTAGACGAAAGCCGCCGCAATTGCACCGAAGCCGATCAGTATAACCGGGTAAATTTTTATTTGCAAGACCATCTTTGTCGTGGTATGTCAAACTTTAGCCGGCTACACCTTATTTACAACACCTACTGAACAGTTGGGGGACAGAGTAATTCGCCACGCTGCGGTGGTTCCTAAACCCTGTCCCGCAATTGTTGTGGCTTACTGCAACTTGATTTCTACGTCCACGCCAGCTGGCAGGTCCAGCTTCATCAACGCATCGACAGTCTTGTCGGTTGGGTCAACGATGTCCATCAGGCGTTGGTGAGTACGGATTTCGAACTGGTCGCGCGATGTCTTGTTGACGTGCGGCGAACGCAGGACGTCAAAACGCTGGATACGTGTCGGCAGAGGCACCGGGCCTTTGACAACTGCACCGGTACGCTTGGCTGTATCAACGATTTCCTGTGCGGACTGGTCGATCAGCTTGTAGTCGAATGCCTTCAGGCGGATACGGATTTTTTGGTTAGCAGCGGACATGATTTTCCTTTAAAGAACGAACCGTGGATGAACGCCACCCACGGCATATTGTTACATTGACAGCAAACCGCCGAGGCGGCTTGCTTGTTGCACTACAACTACTATTAGTCAGCCAGGATCTTGGCGACAACACCTGCACCAACGGTACGGCCACCTTCGCGGATCGCGAAACGCAGGCCTTCTTCCATCGCGATCGGGTTGATCAGCATTACTGTGATCGACACGTTATCGCCAGGCATCACCATTTCTTTGTCCTTTGGCAACTCGATCGAACCAGTCACGTCCGTTGTACGGAAGTAGAACTGTGGACGATAGTTGTTGAAGAACGGTGTATGACGGCCGCCTTCGTCTTTCGACAGAACATAGATCTCGCCAGTGAAATGCTTGTGCGGCTTGATCGAACCTGGCTTGGCCAACACTTGGCCCCGCTCTACGTCTTCACGCTTGGTACCGCGCAGCAACACACCAACGTTGTCGCCTGCTTGACCTTGGTCCAGCAGCTT